>CAYQVT010000168.1:0-8080 GCA_964420885.1 uncultured Gammaproteobacteria bacterium | reverse complement strand
GCTTCTTCGGCATCAATATTCAACCCCATGTTGGCGGCTTTGGCATCGAGCGCTAGAGCCAATGTTCGCGGGACTAACTCATTTAAGACTCGCTTGCGTTGCGTAGATTCGTAACGAGGATGCAATGCCGACAGTTTAATAGAGATGCCAGGGTTGTCTCTTATGTCTTCGTGCACAGCACCTTTAGATAATTCTTCAACGGCATGTTTATAACTGTCAAAAAAGCTGAGGGCATCCCGGTCAGTTAGTGCTGCTTCACCCAACATATCGTAAGAGTATGTATAACCCTGAGCCATGCGTTTGGCACCGCGCTCGACCGCTGACTGAACAGTCTCGCCTAAGACAAATTGCTTGCCCATTTCCTTCATAGCGCGCTTAACAGCCACTCGAATCACCGGCTCACCAACGCGCTTTACCGCGCCACGCAGGGTTGAAGAAACGGCGTTACTCGACGTCTCGTCGAGCACTTTACCAGTTAGCATCAGACCCCAAGTCGCGGCATTAACCAATGATGAAGACGATTTACCGAGATGCTCACCCCAACTCGACGGTGCGATCTTGTCTTCTATTAAATCGTCTATCGTTTCACTATCGGGCACTCTTAACAACGCTTCAGCTAAACACATCAACGCCACGCCTTCGTCGGTAGACAAACCGTATTCGGCGAGAAAAACCTCCATCAACCCGGGCTTATCATCATCACGCACCGCCATAACTAAATCAGCGCCAACCGATGACACTTGCGTCAGAAAATCGTCTGACAACTGAGTATCATCAATAAGTCGTTGAACAACCGTATTTTCGTCGCGAAGATGCAGAGCTCTAATGTCGCGTCGAAGATGATCTAAAGAGGTGTCGTTTGCTTTAGCCATGGTTATTTGCCTCGTTGTTGGATTGAATTAACCCTCGTCGGTCAAATAAAATAGTAGTCTATTCTCCAAAGTCTTTTTTCCTTGTATTTCACTCTTACCCATCTTTATAATTTTTATTTCTTTATAATCAAGTCATTTAAACTGTGAATATGGATAAATTGAATCGCTTGGACTCTTTCGACATGCAAATCATTAGTATTCTGTCAAAGGAAGGTCGCCTGCCAGTCACGGAACTAGCAAAGCGAATCGGCATGTCCAAATCCCCATGCCAGGTTCGTCTAAAACGATTGCAGTCCGATGGATACATTCTAGGATTTCGTGCCATCGTCAATCATACAAAATTGAAGAAAGAGCACGTCGCCTTTGCGGAGGTTAGATTGACTGATACTCGTGAAGAAGCCTTAGATGAATTTAATGCTGCAATTGAAAAAGTCGCTGAAATAGAACAGTGCCACCTGATTGCCGGCTCCTTCGACTACCTGCTTAAAGTCAGAACATCCGACATTGTGGCCTATCGCAAAGTACTCGCTGAATCAATTTCGCGACTTCCATATATCGCGAACACGTCGACCTATGTGTCGATGCAATCCATTAAAGATTAGACCTAGACTTCAATTTTACCTAGCCGCGTCCAACGCATTTCATATTGAATACAGACTGATATATTCATCTTTTCTGGTGAACAATGCCGCAATAAGACTTAAAAAACAGCCTCGCAACGGTTAATTTGTGGGTTAAAAATAAGTCGCTCTTGTGACCGAGATCTCGAGTCAAATTAGTTAGTATAGTTGGAGCTTAAACTGTCATCTCTTGACTATTGTCTTATTCAAGTGCAGCCTGTAGCCCAGAAAACCAATCATATCGCTTAATTTCGGAGGATTTAATGAACCACATTAGTCGTAAGATATTGACCTCATTTTTGACTGTTATGGCCGTTGGCCTTAGCGGCACATCAAGCGCAGACGAAACTTGCATGTCACCGTATATGGCTAAAATTGTTGGTCAGGAAGATTTTGTCTATGTTTGGACGCTCGGCGAAGAGGGCTTAGGCGATGAGCAGGATAAAATGGTTACCATTGACGTCAACCCCGAGTCACCTCAATATGGAAAGGTAATTAACTCACTGTCGGTGGGCGGCCGCAATGAAGCACACCACTCTGGTTTTAGCGATGATCGAAAATATCTTTGGGCTGGAGGTTTAGATAGCAATAAGATATTCATTTTTGACGTTCATTCCGACCCAGCCAAGCCACGACTCCACAAAACGATTGATGATTTCGTAGCAAAAAGCGGAGGCGCCGTAGGCCCTCACACATTCTACGCCTTGGCAGGTAGGATGATGATTACCGCCCTATCGAACAATGTAGATCACGGCGGCCGCACAGCATTGGTTGAATATTCCAATAAGGGCGAATACATCGCAACACATTGGAACCCTACCGATGAAGATCTGCGCGGGGCTGTAAAGTCTGGGGATTACGCAGACGGATACGGATACGACGTTAGAGTCTTGCCACGCCGCAACGCGATGTTCACGTCCTCATTTACCGGTTGGTCGAATTACATGATGGATTTCGGCACCATGTTGCAAGACAGCGAAGCAATGAAGCGGTTTGGCAACACCATGGTTAAATGGAATCTTCATTCACGTAAGCCAGAGAAGGTACTCGACGTGCCCGGTGCGCCGTTAGAGATTCGCTGCGCTTGGAAACCCGATCATAACTATTGCTTCACCACGACGGCATTGACCTCAAAAATTTGGTTGATATACGAAGATGATGAAGGAGAATGGCACTCAAAAGCCGTGGCCGATATCGGTGACCCGTCAAAGGTTCCCTTGCCAGTCGACATCTCCATCACCTCGGACGACAATGGTCTTTGGGTACAAACATTCATGGATGGAAAAACTCGCTATTTCGACATTTCTGACCCATTTGCACCAAAGCAAGTATACGAAAAGGAAATAGGCGCGCAATTAAATATGATCTCTCAAAGCTGGGACGGCAAGCGCGCTTATTTCACATCGTCGCTGCTGGACAACTGGGACAAAAAAGGTGACGACGACGAACAGTTTTTCAAATCTTACACTTGGGATGGCAAAGCGCTAAACCTGGAATTCGAGATCGATTTCAAAGCAGAGAAGCTAGGCAGTGCACATCAGATGCGATTTGGCGCCTATGGTCTCTATGGCATGAAACGCCCGTACGCAACGTCCGAGTCAAAAGCGGAAGGTGCAACGAGTTCGATCGCCGCAAAATAGCGCGAGTGCCTATCAACCAGAAATCGCTGAGCATGTATAAGTGCCTTAGAGCTCTCTTATTACCTGTATTGCTAATCAGCAATACAGGCGCTCTGGCGATGGAGACTAAACTGGACCGGCAGGGGGTATATTTGGCGCCTGGCTGGGGGAAACTCACCTATGAAGCACCAGAGGCAGGATCGTATACGCTCCCAATAATCGACACGGCGGCCGGCGGCAGCGTTCTGGATGTCAACGGCAAACCCCACGACCTAGACGAATTGTTAGGCGATAAGATCACCTTGTTGAGCTTTATTTATCGCACCTGTGATGATGTCAATGGCTGTCCGTTGTCAACAATGGTGCTTTATACAACCGGTAACGAAATTGCCAAGCAAACTGGCTTAGCCGACAAACTTCGAATACTTACTCTCAGCTTTGACCCCCAGTTTGATACGCCAGATGTAATGCGCGAATTTCGCGATTCCTTAGTTGGGGATCAAAGCATTGATTGGCGCTTTCTAACCAGCGAATCGGAACAAGAAATACAGCCTATCCTAGAGGCCTATCAACAGTCGGTTATTCCTGATGTCAATAACAGCGGAGAAGGACGGAACAAATTTTCTCATATTTTGCGGGTTTATCTGATTGATCGCGAAAAACAGGTCCGCAACATTTACAGCGTGTCGTTCTTACATCCAGACATTTTAATCAATGACGTAAAAACCTTATTACTGGAAGATCGAGAAAGCAGTACGGAAGTAAGCGCGGCTAGATGAAATCAAGGTTGGTCTTATTGTGCCTAATCGCTGCGGTTTCAGCGGTTCAGGCCAAGGAATCCAGCCCAACACTCGAGAATATCCGCGCCGCACCCGGCGATGACAAAACAGACTATGAACACGCGTCGTACACAACCGATTCGCTAAGTATTGCGTTGCGCAAGGGCCGACCCGCAGAGCTCGATCGAATTGCAAGAGAGCCTCAGTTAGGCTTACCTGCCTTATCCAAGGAAGTGATTGGGTCAATCGATAATTCAAAAATCCAACTTGGCCGCAAGCTGTTTTTCGATCGTCGTTTGTCTGGCAACAAAACGATGTCTTGTGCGATGTGCCACATTCCCGAGCAAGGCTTTACCAGTAACGAGCTTGCTCGCCCTATTGGCTTTGAGGGTCGAGGTTTAAAACGTAATGCACCTACCATACTAAATATCGCTTTTTCCGAACGGCTTTTTTGGGACGCCAGGGAAAACCAACTTGCGCAGCAGGTTTGGGCACCCTTATTAGCGGCAAACGAAATGAATAATCCATCGATTGGAGCGGTAATCGATCTCATTAATTCTGACCCAGAATACCCCGCGTTGTTTCAAAAAGCCTTCGGCCAAACCGCAAACATGATTAATGTCGGAGAAGCGATCGCTCAATACGAACGCAGCCTGATCGCCGGAAATTCTCGCTTTGACCAATGGCGTTACGGAAAACGTCACAACGCGCTCTCCAAAGACGAAATATCGGGATACCAGCTTTTCACTAACAAGGCCAGGTGTAGCTCCTGTCACACAATAAGTAGCACGTCGGCACTTTTTACTGATCAACGCTTACACAATACTGGGCTGGGGTATTCGACGTCTATGTCTAAACAAGCCGATACCGTGACCGTACAGCTAGCCCCAGGGGTTACCGCCGAAATGAAACGATCCGTGATCCAATCAGTGGGTGAAAAAAAGCCCAACGATCTTGGTCACTACGAGGTAAGTAACGACCCCAGAGACCGCTGGAAATTCAAAACTCCATCATTGAGAAACGTCGCACTCACCGCCCCGTATATGCACGATGGCAGTTTTACCACCCTAGAACAAGTGATCGATTTTTATAATAAAGGTGGTGTAAACCATGATCTACTAAGCCCCTTAATCCGCCCGTTAAACCTAAGCGAAACCGAACAAAACTCATTAGTTCTCTTTTTGAAAACATTGACCGGGAGCAATATAAAAACACTGATTGCCGACGGTTTTGCAGCACCCATCGGCGATACCGGTCAAGAAACAAAAAACTAGTGGCACGAATTGTCGCCAGGATTCCATTAAGTGTGTAAGTCAGAATTTTATCTCGCAGCGTATAAATTTAGTTTCAATTAAATCTGACAATGATTGTAAGGTACAAAATCTTTTTTAGGTGTTGATTTGAATTGGTCTATTGTCTCTGAGATACTCATTTCAGCCGTTTGCCTGCTTTAACCCAGAAGGAAAATCGCAATGTATGAGCCAGTAATATTAATCGGGGAGTAGCAAGGTTTTTATTCGGGTATGTTATTAAGTTGCTACATTATTATGGCTATTCGCGAAGTATGCCACGCATCAGAATGCTAGAAATAACACGATCAATAGCTCTTATCTGTATAGCTATTATATTGTTGGTAGCTGCAGCATTTTATGGATTTGGAATTCTGCATGAAGCAGGTCATCTTAAAACAACCACAGATTTCAGAAACCTTTCTAACGGATTGCAAAGCATTGTCATCACTCTAGGATTGATTATTGGCGGTGTGTGGTCATGGTTGAAAGCAAGAGTCTACTTAGAAGATGTTCTTGCAAAATCTAAAGCTCAGGCAGAGTTAAGAGAATTGCAAGAAAGGCCTAATATTGAAGTAATAATTTCATGTGAACAACTATCATTTGGAAATGAACCTAACTTCTATATTACGGGCGAAGTAATTCTTGAAAACACGGGGAATCATCCGGCACATATAGTATATGAGGAACCAATCTATATCACAGAGCTAGACTTGGGCGCAGACGGGAGTTGTCGAATCGTTAAGCATTATAGAGACGAAATATTTTCTTCACCAACTAACGAGGAATTTAGAATGTATGGTGAAGGTGCACTGGCGTGTTTGAGTAGCGCCGTAATTGACCCAAATAGTAAAACTAGAAATAGATTTATAAGGAGGGTCGAAAATAGTGGCTTATACTTGGTCGAGTTCAGAGTCTCTGTGGATTCTAAACGATTGAGTGCAGTACAAAAAGACTTGCTTAGTGCAGAAAATTACAGAACTTATTCTGATCAAACATATGTTGTTTTAAAAGATGTAGTCGCACTCGAGGAGAGCTAGAGCTGGAGCTATCGAGAATAAAACGGCACTCCTGCGGCTCAGACGCATTTGATTCTTAATATTTGATGGATGAGTCGGCTTTCCGTTAAGGACAATCTAGCCCTTTATGACTAAAATCAAATGGCTGCAATGGGCAACTTTGACCCATTCGCATTGACATAACTCAATGAGTCTTCAATACTCAAAGCCGTCGTTATCAAAGCTAGCGGAAAAAGGCTGAACTGTTTGATTTAAGGATTTTGGACACAATGGCATAGGTAGTTCTTTTGGCAAACGGTACAAAAATTTTAATCAGTGATATCAATATTGTCAGTTTGAACCAATATATTTATGAGGAATCGAATTGTGGACGTATTTAGGCGTTTATTACTTCTTACTTTATTTTCTGCTCTATTAAGTGGGTGTGCCAATGTTTACAAGCTTCCAGAGAACTCTGAAAGCGCAAAGATCGGTTATGCCAATAGTCTTGAGGGAATACTATTTATACATGCAGATAATACCGAATGTCGTGGTCGTCAATTACTCGTCTTTGGGGGTGTAAAAAACGGAGAATTGGCTTCAATCCCTTCGTCTGGAGAAGTTACAGTTTCACATGGCAATAGTGCAATTAACTACGATCCCACAGATTTGACAGCGAATATTTGCGAAGAAATATTTACATTTACACCAGAGGCTGGTGAGACTTATTTGATAGAAAGCGGAAGACAAAATAAGGTATGTTGGCGAATGAGGCTTCTTAATGATGGAAACGCCGTGGCTGTAAAAATTAGGGAGTTCCAAGGCGGAATTACTAACGCTGGTAAATGGTGTAGAGCAATAGCCAAGAGCTTTTAGTCAAGAAAAGCGAATGACCCTTTTTGGCAAAAACTTGCCTTGTTTTTGTTAATCAAGGCAACATTAATAAGTCAAAAAAGCTGTTCTTTATATGAGCAAAATATTGCTACCTAATTACGAGAGAGAGCATATAAGAGCTCCTTTTCAAAAAATTCTTTTTCTGGATATTTTTGGATCGTGCTCGAGCCCCAGTAGATGGCTCATGGATGAAGTCTTAGATTTAGAGTATAAAACCTCAAAAATATCTAGAGATAATGTCTCTTATCATAAGCTTGATAACCCTAATCAGTTCTTGGAGTATATCGAGTCTCTTATAGAGACTACCCCCAATGGTGAGGGCTTGATTCTCCATATAGATGGTCATGGTGGACTTAGTGAAAACGGCAGAGCATATTTTGTCGTCGGAGGTCAGAAACTATCGTGGCCCTCAATTAGTAAAGTGTTATCAAAGTTATACGCCCATACACGTGGCAAAGTGATGCTTTCGATGTCAACTTGCTGGGGGCTCGGAGCTATTGAATTGCTAGGGCATTCTTTTGAGGCGTTTTTCAAAGATGGATCGAACGCACCATATACCTATTTGGTAGGCTCTGAATCTAAGATAAACAATCAAGAGGCAAACAAATTTTGGAAGAGTTTCTATAGGTCCATTATTTTAGGTGACCCTATCGAATGTTTTACGAATACTAACTTCTTTGCATCAACGTCAACTGGATGGCTCTACGAACTTTTCTCATATTCAAAATCCAAACTCGATTTTTACGAAAGACAAGCTAAAGCGATAGAAAATACAGGTGTTTTTTTAAGACAAGATGATATTAAGGCGCAAGTTGAAAATATTATACGAACAAGGGTTTATAGCTATCTTATGATAGATAAATTCACAGAGCTCAGGAGCACTTTGGATTTAAGGGAACTGGCAAATTACCTTAACGACAGTGATTTACTTATAGATAGTGGCGGATTCGAACCTATTTAGTCGGCCCTGAAGAACGCATATCTCATTGATTTTAATGAATTAAGTTCG
>CAYQVT010000167.1:0-8116 GCA_964420885.1 uncultured Gammaproteobacteria bacterium | reverse complement strand
TTATCGACGTCAATGATTCTACCCCCATCACAGAGTTCGGTGAAAATACCAGTGTGGTCTACAATAAGATAGATTTGTTTAAGCCAGAACAACATGGAGGTTTGAATGTAAGTGCGTTAACTGGTCAAGGTATCAATGAACTGCGTGAACATATCAAAGCCTTAGCTGGTTATGCTCACGGCAATGAGACAGTGTTTACAGCTCGGCGTCGACACTTAACCGCACTTGGCGCCGCCCGAGATGCCGTCGCCAGAGGTTTAGAACAGTTGACGCTTAACAACGCTGGAGAATTATTGGCCGATGAGTTACTCCAAGCGCAAGATCACTTAAATGAAATCACTGGGGAATTTACCGCCGATGACTTGCTAGGGGAAATTTTCAGCGGTTTTTGTATTGGTAAATAGGCACCGATTCATACCAAATAATTAACGATATAACATCTTTTCTCTGCTGCTGACGCAGCTCTCTATGATGTCCACAACTAATGATGGGTTAAGAAATGGGGACATCAGTACGTAATTTTAGCTTGGCCTTCGCGGGGGCATTGCTTTGTCATGGCATTCTGCTGCTACAAAAGCGATCAGCTCAGGAGTCTGAGCAACAGCTAGAAAAGTCGTTAACGGTAGCGTTTTTGGTAGAAAAGCGGGATGACATTCAACCCGAGGAAACACCACCACCCGAACAGGAGCCGCCGGTAATCAAGGAACCACCTAAGGAAGAAGTGTTGGATTCGACGCAAGTCGATCCTCGAAATTCGCTTATTGACGAAAGTGTTAGAATTACCGGACCCACCGACGAATTGGAAACCAATATACAAATCCAAACCACTCCTCAAAGCCTTGTATTCAGAAATTGGTTAGAAACAGAGACAAAAAACTTCGCTCGCCATAACCCAGAGGCTGTGGGTCATTTCGATAAAACATTCTATACACCTCCCCCACCTATAGAATCAGATGAATTTTCTGTTTACAACAAAGAAAATTTTCCTACGCAAGACAGCCGAGGCACCGGAGAGTTCATCCTGGAAAAGGATGGTAAGCGAACCTGCGGCTTGAAGATAGATTCGCTTTTAAGCTCAGACTCAAAGGGGGCGAATGGAAGCGATTACGTCTACGCTGACTGTACACCAAATAAAGAATTCGACTTAAAGCTCAATCAACCTAACAACGGGTGGACAAATCGTTAACACTCTCAACAATAGGTAAAATCTATAATTAAAAATATAAGCATTTGCTAAATCTATATATTCACGAGTTTTATATAAGATATAACAGTATTTCATGCGTAAATTCATTTTACTGGACATTTGGTATGGTTCTCATGTGAATTTTTTGTTACAACGAGGACATGTTGTCAGGGAATATCTGCCATGAGCGATATTCATACACGAAAATAACAATTTTACTGTCACCAATGTGCTCGCGATTAGTCTGCTTAACTAAACAGATAGCTCTGCTTTTTTGCCTAAATGCAAACCAAAATAGGTTTGAGTTGGGAGCTTGCGCGTGAAGAAATCTACCTGGGTTATCTTTAGCATATTGGTGTTAGTTTCGGTAATTGTCCTTTGGTTTACCGGAAAAAACCCAGAGCAAGCAAACACGGTCTCAGTTGGCGTTAGCCAGACTCTCCCTACCTCAGCACCCGTCAAGTTGACAAAGCCTGTCACTTCGATCAAAAAGAAAGCCGTAATTAAGGTAGAACCAGAAGACGAATTTAACCCCTATGAAAACGAAGTGCTTAAAGCACAACTTCAGCAAGTATCGGATATCTATGCCGAAAACATTAAATACCCAATAACCTCTCAGCCAATCTACAACCCAGAGGATGCTCGCGAATACAAAGAATTTGAACAGTCTGAAGTAGACCTGCCGTTTCCTGAGGGCGACGATGATGAAAACCCAATTCGCATATCCGCCGCTACTAACACATTTCAGTACTTTGAGGGAGATACCGTCGCAGTACGAGTTCAAATAAGCGGCGCGCCGCAAGATACGTTTATACAGGTTAACGGGGTTCTTTCTGGTGCTAATGGCGATCTTCCCATTCAAGGTGTTTTTGAGCCGAGCGATCAAAGTTTGAGTGAGTTTAGTGCAGCGTTCGACACCAAGCTCGCGCCCGCCAATCTGCTCACCCCAGAGATGTTAGTTAAGCTTAATGTCACCGTTGGGGATAGACCATTATTTACCACTGTGGCCTTTCGTTACGCCGTTGCATCGGCACAGATCGTAGCGGTTCAACAAGTACGGCCAGAAGGGCCGAATCTAGTGATTCCTTTGCAATTGAATGTGTTTCAAAGTGGTTACTTTTTTGTCAACGGCGTTCTAGAAGACGCGCGAACAGGTCGACCACTACTACAGCTACAAGCGGAGAAACGTTTAGTTCAAGGTAACGCCCTTGTTGATTTAACGGCGCATATTTCAGCTCTGCGGCGCCAATCGTCTGAAGGGCCGTATGTATTGCGTAGCTTGAGAACCTATCGTGGCGCTGAAGTAGGAGAAAACTTTGACGCGCCCGCATCCAGCTCACAAGCGCGCTTTAACATTCAAGGTTTCCCGTTTACCGCGTATGACGATCAAGAGTTTGTGGATCAACAAGGTCAAGAACGATTGGAATTTCTAAGAGGACTGGGCGCTGTAGACGAAGACGCAGCGCGAGACGCACAACAACAATTAGAACAAGAGGCTCAAGACGATACTTTATAAGACATAAGTAGCACCATTTTGATGTGCGGAGGGTTCGTAAAATTTTGTCCGCATATCTCCAATCGCTGGTAAGGCTCAAGACGTAGGGTATCTGAGCAACACCCAGCATAAACAAGCCGTAATAAGTATTAAAAGAACAACAATAAGATCCAAAGGATAAAAATGAAAATCAAATTATTACTATTAACCGCCGCATTGCTCTTCAGTTCTGTTGCCCAAGCCACCCTGGCTGGAAAGAACGTGGTTCTCGTCCATGGCTTCATTTCTGAGCATTTAGGTGATAGACCAAGTAAAGCTCAACGACAACAAGAAGCCCCAGACTACTGGCAGGCGTTTTGGGGCCCAAGAGCGGAAGCTACTTTAATCTATCCGTCACATGAACGTGTACAAGGTCGCATAAAAGATGAAGTGCGAGAGCAAATTTTGGCGTTTGAACAAAGTGGTCTATGTTCTGACGGTTGCATCTTTGTAACGCATTCAACCGGAGATTTGGTGTTACGTGACGCACTCACTCGGCTTAATCAGTGGGGTGTTAACCAAAATCGTTTTAAGGTCTTGAGTGTTATCGATTTAGCCGGTGCTGGGGGCGGCACCGGCTTAGCTGATCTAGCCGTAGGTGTGGCCGAAACGAGAGGCCCTATAACAGGTGTTGTGAGAGCTATTGCCGGCGCAGTGCTTCAAGCGGATTTTGTACCGGAACGTTTAGGCGTACTTAACGACCTTAGAGTAGGCACCGCACGCAGTATTGCGCAACAGAACAACGTTTTCCCACGTCTTCGCGTGGCGGGTGCTGGTGATGCTTTCTTGCGCATTACCAAGGGTTTTATTCGAGGCTATGACGACAGTGTCGTCGGAATGCACAGTGCTTGTGGCGCTCGTTTTGCGGGTAATGTTGAATCATGTAGCAGCAGCGTTCGCTCAAACGGGCAACTAAAAAGTGCGCGTGGCCCTGGTTCGTTACTTCACAATCATTTCCCTATTTTGATGGCGAACCGAGGTGACCATGAAGAGCTGCGTAATAATGCAATAGCGGGTGGCGCGGTAACGACGGTTGTTAATAACCGCACAATCGGCGGTTTGCGTTTAGACTTTGCAACCACAACCAGCCGTAAAAGTTGGAGTTGGTTTACCAAAGTTCGTGAAGTCGTAAACAGCAGCAGAAAGAGTATTTCAGCTACTATTTTCGATACTCTTAATCGTTAAGTTAATAAAGTGGTTTTTTGGAGCGCGCGAGTTTATCCGGCGCTCCGTTTTTCAAAAATTTAATGTCGTTTGTGTAGTTAAAATAATAAAAAAGTCACACTTACCCAATAACAATAATAACGTAAGGTGAGACATTAATACTTTGAACGGTTGGCTAAGCTAACCTCCCCCTTTTTGCCGAAAAGCGCGCTAAGACGTTTGGCAAAATATTCTATGTTTAACCTATTCTTGAGGATGAAATAATGAAAACAAAAGTACTTATTCTGGTCTCAGCATTTCTATTTAGCGTCGGAGTCGAGGCAAAATTAAATGGAAAAAATGTGGTGCTGGTGCATGGGCTTCAAACCAGCCATTTAAGCGGTGCTCCTAATGATGCAGGTCTTCAACGCGACGCGAACGATTATTGGGCTGAATTTTGGGGCAGCCGCGCAGAAGCCATTTTGTTTTGGTCTGCAAATGATCGAGTGGCAGGCGGCATCAAAGATGACATGCGCGCTCAAATTAAGCGTTTAGAAGCGCAAAGAACGTGTCGGGCAGGCTGCGTATTTATTACTCACTCCACTGGCGACTTGGTACTTCGAGACGCCTTAAAAAGATTGAATCAATGGGGTGTAAACCCAAATAATTTTAAGGTGATTGCCAGCCTTGATTTTGCCGGCGCAGGTGGTGGAAGCGAGCTAGCCAGCCTTGCTGTTAACATCGCAGAAGGTGGTGGCATTATCAATTCTTTAGCACGCTCGGCGGTAGATCTTGCTTTGGGTTTTACACCACGGCCTGATAACTTGGGCGTTCTCAATGATCTGCGTCCACCAACGGCACGAACCATCGCAACGTCAAACAATTCGACGCCAAGACTACGCTTTTCTGGCACTGGTAGCGAGTTCTTCAGAGTAACTAAGGGTTTTATACCCGGTAAAGACGACGCTGTTGTTGGCTTACACAGTTCGTGTGGGTCAAGAACTGTAGGTTCCTTTGATTCCTGCGATAGAAATGTTCGAGCCGACGGGTCGCTAAGAAGAGCAAGCGCGCCCTCCTCGCTTTATTTTAATCATTATCCAGTGTTGATGGGCAGTGGAACCGATCACTTTGAAGCCATTAGTAATGATCGTAGTGGATATATGACTACCGTGGTGAATGATGTAACCCGTGGCGTACGCCTAGACTTCGACGACTATACCAAGCGACGTTTTTTGCGCAGCAGTGTTCGTCGAGTGCGAGATAGTGACCGACGAAGCATGTCGTCCACCGTTTTTAATACTCTTAACCGATAGACCTACGTATATTGTACGTCGAAACGGTCCTCTCTCACTTAGAGATGAGGGCCTGTTTATAAGCAAATCGATTGCCCATGTCTCGACCAAGCGAATACTATTTTAAAGAAGGTTGCTTTATTGAGGAGTGGCATAATCACGCTGAAGATCAACCGTGTTCCATCGCCCGAGTTCGTGTAGAAGCAGGTCGGTCTACCAAGCTTCATGCATTGAAAAACACAACCGAGCGTTATGTGATGTTAGGTGGTTCTGCAATGGTGACGGTGGGCGATAGAAGCTGGCAAGTAGGTGAAGGCGATGTGATTGTGATTCAGCCCGACCAAGCTCAAAAAATAGAAAACCTACGCCAAGAAGATTTGATTTTCTTGGCGATTTGTACGCCACGGTTCGTACTTGAAAACTACAGAGAGTGTAGCGAATAAACAATAAACACTCCCAATTCTAACAACACTAAAAAGAGGAAATTATGAATAAGCTTATCAGTAAGCTGAGCATGTTATTGCTTGGTGTCTCGCTAGCGTTTGTGTCTTTAACAGCACAAGCAAACTACACTAAGACAAAGTACCCAATCGTATTAGTCCACGGTTTTTCTGGCTTTGACAGCGTCGGTGGCCTAATCGGATATTTCCATACCGTCCCCTATAACTTACGACGCTCTGGTGCGAAAGTATATGTGCCGTCGGTGTCTGCATTTAACTCATCGGAGGCACGAGGCGAACAATTGGCTAATTACTTGCAATCGTTGCCCGAAAGTAAGTTCAACCTCATTGGCCATAGTCAAGGCTCACCTACCTCGAGGGTCGCTGCATCTTTGGTGCCACACAAAGTCGCTTCTATCACGTCGGTGAATGGTGCCAACAAGGGCTCTAATGTTGCAGACGTGTTGTTGGGGCTGGTACCCAGTGGCGTAGGGCAAAGTGTTGTCGCAAGTATTTTAAACGCGGGCGGCAATTTAATTAACTTCTTTTCGGGTAGTGATAATCCACAAGATGCACTGGCAAGTGCAAATTCTCTAAGCACGCAAAAATCAACGCAGCTAAATCAGGCACTCGGGAACAAAGGCATCAGCGGAAATTGCCAGTCGCTTTCTGAAAATGTGAATGTGAATGGCAACAACATAAAGATGTTTTCGTGGTCGGGTAATCGCCCTCTCACCAACGTTTTTGATATCACCGACGGTTTTCTTGGGCTGACATCATTGGCATTCGGTTTTGAGCGCAACGACGGCTTAGTTAGCGTTTGTTCTTCCAAGCTTGGCAAAGTGATTAGCACCAGCTATCGATTGAACCATGTAGACGCGATCAATCATCTATTTGGTGTGCGCGGTTGGACTAACCCAGTAAGTTTGTATCGTTCGCAAGCCAATCGACTGCGCAATAAAAATCTATAGGCATGAACATTAACAAAGCCCAAGTTCGTATTTTGGGTATCGCGACACTAATAGCGCTGATTTTTTCGGCGCTATTAGTTGTCTGGCTTGGTGGCGATCAAGCAACTTTGATAGACAATGTTGTCGAAATACAAAGGCCTGCTGAAGCTAACGAGAAACCGCTCGTCCCGTCAGCCGAAGCCGAGTCTATCTCCGATGCTCAACCGGAAAAAATAATAGCGTCAACGCCACAAACTCACGATCAACTCGTTGTATCTTCGATTCTAGAAGGCACAGACATCGATGGGGCCCTTAAAGCCAAGGCCGATGGAAGTTTGTTACTGGATATCGGCGTACGAGATTTTTTCGACTATTTTCTGAGCATCGCAGATGATGTTGGTGCCGAGACGGCGATCGGTGAAATTACGCGCTACGCAGACGGATACCTGCCAGAACCCGCGCGCTCGCAAGCAGTTGAGTTATTAGCGAATTACTTGCGCTATAAACAAAGCGAGTTTGAAATTCAACAAACGCCGATCACTCAAACAGATCTTAACGACGGTGATGCTTTGCAGTTATTAAAAAGCAGCTTCGAGCAGTTAAAAATTAAACGACAAAGTTTATTCAGCAAAGAACAAGACCAAGCATTGTTCGGCTTAGAAGACATCTACGCTAATCACACCTTAGAGAGTCTCTCATTAATGGCAGATGAAAGCACCACCGATGCTGAAAAGCGTGAACAACTAATAAGGCTAGAATCTCGCCTTCCACCAGAGTTGTCCGACAGTTTTGCATTAACTAACAACGATCGTCAACGGCAGCAAAACATAGAAACAGCTGTGGGTTCGGAAAATGACGACGCACAAGTGTACGAGCAACTTGAACAGCAAGGCTTAACACAGCAGCAACTCGAATCAGTAATAAGCCGGCGTCAACAACAACGCCAGTTTGATGTGACTTATCAGCAGTATCAACAAGAGAAAAAGAGTGTAATGGCCGGTTTAGAGGAAGGATCTGTTGCCTATGAATCGACTCTCGCACAGCTTCAAAACCGTGTATTTCTCACTCCAGAGGATCTCACCCAAGCAAAACTGAGAGATTTGAAGCAAGATTAAAGCGCAAAAACTTAATTTTAAAAAACCTAATTGTTAAAAAACTTTGTTTTAAAAATAGTTTCTAAATAAGCAAAGCGTTAAAATCAGCCCCGTATAAATTGGGCACTAATTAACACTGATGCGAGTTTGAGATCAGTGAACACAAGGTTTTAAACCGATTATGTTTCATTCAGAATCTTTTGACGTGATTGTTATTGGCGGTGGTCATGCCGGTACCGAAGCAGCATTAGCCTCAGCGCGAACCGGTGCACGAACCTTGCTGCTCACCCACAACATCGAAACAATAGGCCAAATGTCGTGTAACCCAGCAATTGGTGGCATTGGTAAAGGGCATATAGTTAAAGAGATAGACGCCATGGGCGGCGTCATGGCGCATGCCGCAGATAAGGGCGGAATTCAATTTAGAACTCTGAACGCGCGCAAAGGACCCGCCGTGAGAGCAACCCGGGCTCAGGC
>CAYQVT010000166.1:0-8153 GCA_964420885.1 uncultured Gammaproteobacteria bacterium | reverse complement strand
CCATGTGAAAGTAGGACATCGCCAGATTTAATATAGAACCCAGATTGTGAAAACAGTCTGGGTTTTTTTATGTGTATCCCAGAGTGACGAACAACCCTCATATACTCCAAGGACATCTGAACAATATCATCCAGAATGATTTTAAACTGCCGAAGCCAGCAACTTCGTTGTGGCCACGAAGTTGAACCGCATGGGTGCGGTGAGTAAAGTAGCGCATCGCCACAATTTTATTGAATGCTGTTGTTGTTTTGCGTGAACTTAGGTAGTTCCCATGAGTACCACAAGAGCATCTGAAAAAATTTAGAAGGCCAAAAAGAAAAGGCATTGCTAGATTAAATACATAATAAACCGATAGAAATAGGTGTAGGTCTTAATGTTAATCGGGTTTTTCTGAGTAAAAAACCAATGAGCGCTAAACGGACTCAAGTTTCAAACAGGTTTTTATATTTTAGAATTACTCATTTTCTGAGCGCTGACAAGCATCAGCATCTACGGCAAAAACACTTAGACCTCCACCAACAGTGGGTGCATAGAGTATACCTTCATGGAATTGAATATCGATTGCATCGATTGAGAGCGCAGATATTGCCTGGCTGCTACCGTCTGCGTCGATTCGCCATAAACGTGAATCGTCGATTAGAGACACAAAGTAGTTTTTACAACCGTAAGCAGCGATGCCGTCGACATCTCTTATCTCTGTCGCAGGCTGCTTAAAATCCGTTACCAATTCCTTAGTTGCCAGGTCGAAAATTGACCATCTTAGCCTCCATGAATCAATCGATTTTCTTCTACAAGCAGGCCATTTGCATTTTCTAAAAGATGCTTGTCGTGTTTCCATACTTTCAATTGATTGTCCTTGAGCATATAGATACTTGCACTGGAACTACCAGATACAAAAACTTGCCCTGTCTTTGAAATCGCAACATCATTTAAGCTGGGTTTGATATCAGGTGCTTGAATTTGGGCTACTATTTCACGTTTACTGATCTCGATTATTACCAGTGCATCGTAATCAGCGACATAAAGCTTGTTATCATAGATCGACATTCCGGTGGGGCTGTTTAGGCCAGTTAACCACGATAATTCCAACTCCTCCCCATCGGCGGATACTCGGGAAATAAATCCGTTTCCGTCTTTTGCGTAACCATTCACATTGGAAACGTAAATCTGCTTGCGTTTCACATCATAAGCGGCCGATTCGGGCATTTTGAAAATGTTGTGTACCGACCAAAGCTTATTAACTTGTTGGGCTAATAAAACTTGCGACAAGAATACAGAAATGACTAACTGTAAAAATAAAAGATAAACTTTTGCATTTCTAAGAATAGAAGCTCCCTCACAAATAGTCATAGTTGAGTGGGTTTAAGAATTATCTGCGTTTCGTAATGGTGTTTAGTTAAGAATCGGTCAAGAATCTCTTTTATAGAATATTTAGGTTAAAATAGGCATATATATGAAATTACCGGACACTTAGAGCTGCGTTGTCTTACCTATTGATTCTAATTTACAGTTTTTGCAATAATATCGCTTCCAATTCGTTCATAGTATAGGTTAAGCCTAGTATCCTTATAATAAATTGCATAAGTATCAGTAATGAAATGAGTAGATATTTACTACAATATTTTTCCAGATTGGCTTTCTTGCCGTTGGCAGTACTATTGATCGCTGAAAGCGCGTCTGCCTCGTTTGCGGATTTAGTTTGGGTGGATTCGTCGGACAATACACAGAGTATTAAGTTTGCTGAATACGATGGTGAGGAGTGGGTATTTTACGAAGAGCCTATTTACAATAGCGATAACGCCTTAACTTCGTTGGCTTTAGGGACTAACGTAATAGGGTTAAAGACGCTTATATGGACCGAACAAATTAGAGCTAAAACGGTTTTAATGTCGATGTCTGCAAACGTAGATTCTAGTGGTAAACTGTTGTGGTCATTACCCAGTATATTTAGCGACGAAGGTCGTGAGAATTTTTCCGCGTCAATTGTTCACGATTCTAACGGGCAAGGTTGGGTGTTTTGGTCTGAGACCCGTGGCAACTTTAGCGATATTGTTGTCAGGCGTTCAACAGGCGGTTCTTGGGGCCTGATTAGCCCAGTGAATGCCATCAATGACGTTCCTGATAATCAGCCACACGCCTCTGTAACCGAGGCAGGTAATGTGATTGTAGAGTGGAGCTCCTTCGATATTGCTGCTGGTTTGTTCCAAATGAAAAACAGAGAATATTCAATTTCAAGTGCTTTCGAGAGAAATGCAATAAAATTAGTTGATATTGTTTCTCCGACTGATGTACTTCTTCCCGAAGGTATGCCGGTTGGTAACTCAAAACTTATCCATTTCCCTCAAAACCAAATAGTCCAATCTATTGTATTAAACGACGTTGATCAATAATTTATACCAAACAAAAATGCCTGTAACTTTAAGAAAAAAAATTAGTCGGTCGTTGTTATCACGACTAGTGTGTTTATTGTTGGGTGCTGCGGCAAGCCAAAATAGTTATGCAGCTGATACTGTTGTTATTGCACTATTCGGGGATAGCATAACAGTTGGTGAAAATGCCTCATTTTTAGGTTCACGACCCGGGTTTGGCAATGGACGGCAAGCAAACGACGGTCTTTTCCCGACTTTACTCCCGAGCGAAGAACTTAGCGGAGTATTGGGTTCAGAGAGACGGCAAGCAACTATTGTGAATTGGGGAATTGGAGGTTCTAGCACCTCAAGCTCTGGATTCGGCGGCGCTGCGAGAATACTAGGCCAGTTGTCGAGCACAAGACAGGCGTTCCCTGCAGATAATTACTTCGTTCTAATACTTTACGGCACCAACGATTTCAACGCGGGATTATCGCCATCATCTACACAGTTCAATACACTCCTAATGATTGATCGGGCTCGTTCTCTAGGATTTCAACCAGTAATTGGAACTTTAACACCAAGAGACGATCGGAATGTCACTCCTTATAACACTGCAATTGTCGCAGCTGCAAATTCTAGAGGAGCGCCAATTGTTGATCATTTTTCACGCTTTCTACAAGATGGTAATGGCGGCTTAGACTTATTAGATACAGAACCTATTGGTAGTGGCACAATACGTTTACATCCATCGGCTGAAGGCTACAATGTGATTGCGCAAACTTGGTTTGATCAATTTCTTGAAAACGTTATCGAGCCAAACAGAATAGTAATCAGTCCTATAATAAATCTCCTACTAGACTAATAAATTTATCTGGCGAACTTTTTAGTGACGATTCAAGGCCACATGACTATTACGATAATGGATTTAGTTATTTTGCAAGTTGCTGGAGGTCATTCTAGTTCTAGCTAGCATTGATGTACTTCTGATATTTAAAGATCGACTTCTACCTCAAAATTAGCGAGTTCTGTATACTCTCGGGAAGCGAGGTCGAACTATAGCATAATCAATGCCCCCACTAAAAAATATTAAACATTTGATGCCGTTTACGATTGCCGTACTAATTACGCTTATCGTATTCGTATTGACCAAGGTATTTTTCCAACAAACGACGCAGCGTGTACTAGTAAAGGGTTTTTTTACACACGATACCGTGGTGACCATCAAGTCAAAGTCGGGTACTGGCGGTAGCGCCGCTCTTGACCGCTTTACAATTAGCGGAAATGCAGCCGCTAAACCACAAGCCAAAAGTTCTAGGGTTATGAACTTACCGATCAAAAACCTTCAAATTGACTTCGATTATAAGGGCCACGAACAGGAGTTGAAGGCAGCACAGGTCCATCTAACTCAAATTCAAGTCATTAAACCTTATCAAAACCACTTCTATTATGCGGGAAAGTACATTGGGGATAACTTTTCGTCTGAACAAGGAGTCGATCAAGCAGGTAGTTACTATCGATACGATGAAGATACAAAACGGATTAGCATTCATTCAATAGAGCCAATCGGAAACAATAATTGGCCACTAGTGCTTGGCTTGACTGGCATCTTCTTTATTTGCAGTTTCTTTTTGGCGAGAAATACGTCGATTCATACGCTGCCTGCATTCTCCGATATGTCTCTGGGGCGCCATATCTCAAGTAGCGATGAATTCAACACAATCAATGGTATTCGTGGTTTGGCCGCGCTACTTGTACTGCTTAGTCACACTGCTCCTGGGTTTGAAGCATTGCAAATGGGGTTGGCATTCTTATTTGTAATCAGTGGTTTTCTGCTTTCGAAACCGTTTGTTTTAGATCGCCAGCGAATACTTAATCGTACAAATATTGAGCGCTATTTCGTTAAGCGAGTTCGCCGAATTCTTCCCATGTACTATTTGTACATTTTTCTAATTTACGTTATGACCTTCGAATTTGACACGGCATTGCGGCATTTTTTCTTCGTGCAGTCGGCCGGTCATCTATGGCCTATGACTCAGATTTTTGCGTTTTATATGATGTTGCCTCTGGTTCTTTTTGTAACATCGATAATCTATTCGTTGCATCGCGTGCTGCCCATCGTGTTACTAGGCGTCGCGACTTATTTCTCTATCACGTTGATGGCAGGGTGGCAGCCTTTTTATAATGGTAGTTATTCCCACGAATTTTTTCTTTATGCGTTTTTAATTGGGGTGCTCATTTCCTATATTCAATATGATTTAATCGGGCAACCAAGCATCAAAATTAGGCGTAATAGATGGAGCCGAGAATTAGTTGGGGGCGTTGGAGCACTTACTACATTTTTTATAATCGCATGGTCGGCGCCGATGAAACCGTCAATGGAAATCTTCCAATGGGTAAGCCAATTCTGGGTTAAGTGCGTGGTTTCCGCAGTGATTATTATTTTCGCATTGAATACACCTAAAACTGTATACCAGAAAATAATGGCGAATTGGTTGTTCCGTTCGGTTGGTGTAATTGGGTTTAGCTTCTACATTCTACACGGATTAGGAATGCAAATATTTGAACAATTACAAATCCAATATTTAGGCAGCGCTACCCCCGGCGCTCGAAGCTGGGAATTCATGTTGGGTGCTTTTTGCATTACTTATTTATTGTCGGTTGTGAGTTACTCCTTCGTAGAACGCCCCTTCTTTGGCTACAGCGCTAAGAATAAAACATAACGCAGATAAAGACAGAGGACATTAATCAATCACTAAGAAAATTATGAACAGACGGTTTTATACTTATATTGTTAAAGCAGTCTATAATAATTTATTAGTGGTGAATCTCGCTGTGCTAAACCGAATTAGCACTATTGAATCACGACTCTCCTTGAAGTTGCGCCGCTCTGTATTGGCTAGGGGTTGAGCCAACCACCTTTTTAAAAAAAGTGTTGAATGTGGCTTTACTATTGAACCCGCAATCGGCCATTACCTGAATCATAGTTTTACTCTTATGTTGCGGATCAGCGAGTTGGATTTTTGCTTCTTCGATGCGGTAATGGTTTATGAATTCGAAAAAGTTCTGCTGGTAGTGACGGTTGATTGCGTTGGAGAGTGCACGGGCGGACATACTTAACTGCGAGGCGAGCTGTTCTAAGGTAAGAATATTCGCAAGATAAGGCTTTTGAGATCCCATATGAGCTTCTATTTCTTGAATCACAGATATGTCTATCGATTTATTTGGCTCTATCGACAAACTATCATTATCTATCTTATCAACACCTTCAAAAATAGTAGAGCGACTAAGGCTGAAGAAAATCAAGGTGCTGACGAGTGCGAAGGTTGTGTAGTTGCCAATCAAACCCATTGTTCCAAAACTAAAATGGAAGTCGGCGTGCGAACTCAATATCAGTGCGACACTTACGAAAATCGCCCACACTCGAATTATTAAAAAGGCTATGACAAGAAAATTTAGCCATCCTAAATCAATCTTCTCAAGGCTGGAATAACGGTTTCGAATTTGGGCTCGACAATGTTTGATTTCAATAAGACATAATATACTAAAGAAAACACGAAGTGATTCTCTAACGAATCCCCAAGCGTGGTAAGTGAAGGTGCCCGAAAGTGTTTTGTAGTCGCGTAAAAATTCAAATCTAACGCTGTGTTCGAGTTGATAGAAGTTGAAATAGGTATATATAAAATAAAGAATCGCAGGAACAATAAAGAGGAAGTCAGTGCGTGTTAATGTGTAATCTTTGTAGACAATCGATCGGGTATACCACAACAATAGTGGTCCTTCTAGCCAGTAGGCGGTTTCAAATAACCTAAATAAATTAGGTGACAACTCAAGCGCCACGAAGCGAAATGCATCTCCAAAGTTAACTAAAATATGTAATGGAAGACAGGCTTGCGAAATCAAAAAACCTATTAAAAAATAATCGCTTAATCCTTTCTGTTGCTTAACCGCAAAAATCAAAAGAGCAAACAATAAGCTCTGATATATTGTTGCCAACAATATTACATCGTGCGTATTGAATATAAGTTTATCCAACCATCTACTCCTCTAGCCCACCAGAAATTCTATTTTTTCCAATATATACGTCTGAGTATATTATAAGGACACTGCGATTTTTTTAGAAAATATTCCGACACTATCGAGTTAGCAAAAAGACGGCGCTTAAGCGCTATTCACTTTACTAAAATTAGATTATCAAACACGCTGGCGTCTATATAGGCTCTGTTTTTATCTCCATTGACGGCTGGGACGTCGTGCGACCCTATAAAACTGTCTCGCCCAACATCACTATCGCTATCACAATACGCCACCATAAACCCCATTTCTTTGCCTGCATATAGATTGGAAAGCGCGTGCTGCGATGCTCTTTCGTTTTGGTTATCCACGTATTTGTCTGAGTAGACGTCAATCTTTACCTCCCAGACCACGACATTAGGTATTTCTGTGGAGCGTCTCCAAACACTATCAACATGAGTATTAAACAATCTTGGATTACCACTTTGATCAATATCGACAGCTTGATTATCTAAACCGATATGGTAAGCAAAGGCATTATAATTGTTGAGATGGTCACCTCCTGATTTATCTTCGTCGAGAAACACTTCGAAAGTGTCATCTTCCCAATAGGCATCTAATGGGTCTGCGTGAGTATCAATCAAAATATCGTCGATAATTTCGGCCATTATAAATAGAGAATTTTGCTTCCAGATGATTTTGAATCGGCCTTGAAAGTCTATTTCTGATGGCTGAGAACCAAGGGTTAACTGGTCGATGTTGTGCCATTTAGCCCTATCCCATGCAGTTTCATTAGCAACTCCGTCGATCGTGGGCGGCGTTTTAGCATAGGGAGCTTGGTAGCTTTCTGTCCTCTGCGAGGCGAATACGCTTAAAACGAGCGTAGTAATTAATATAGATTTTAGAGTCATTTTGATGGTTCCACTCTGGTTGATATTGGATAACTAGGGCCTTCTGTCACGTGCCATCGCTGGTTAACACTGTGTAGGACACTTGGCACAATTAACTTTAACGGCTGATTTGCATCAACCGGTATAACATCTGCTTCATGGTCAGTCGCCTCCAAACAAGAAAACTGACTATCCAGCAGGGTAGGTGACATAAAATGATCGCTTCTCACTCTTAATCGTTCCGATATCACGGCGTGTTTCGCCTTTAGGTGAAAGAACATAATATGGTCGGTTACAGTACGAAGTTGTGCACGATGCTCACGTTGAAGACCTGAAAAGGCTAAGGTACAACCATGGTTGTTCTCCAGTTCTATTTTCAAACATTGCCGAAGCGCTTTAATCCAAGGCTCGCGCATGCTATTTGTAAGCGGTTTTCCTTGTGACATTCGCTGCTTGGCTTCCATAGAATGGTAGTCATCTGCATCGAGGAACTTTAGGCCGAGTTCTTTTGCTACCGTATTAGCAACGGTCGACTTACCACAGCCACTAACTCCCATAAATACAATAATTTTATTGGTGAGATGATTCATTTTTCACGCCGGAATAGTGACACTAACCGAATATTCTCGCGTGCAGGCGATGTCGCGAATGAGTGCCCCTTCGATGTGCCGGCCGTCGACAACCAGTTTGCTTGTTTTTTGTGAATTATCGCGGGAAATTTTGATATTAAATCGAGCCCCTCTGAACGTTCGAGTGAGCCGTGCAGAAGGCCAATGTTCAGGCAGCTTTGGCTTAATTAGTAAACCATTCGGGTGCCCGCGAACACCGAATAGACCATCAACTAAACATCGGTAGAACCAATGTACGGTGCCAGTATTAAACAATTGGCTAGATCTTCCCG
>CAYQVT010000165.1:0-8248 GCA_964420885.1 uncultured Gammaproteobacteria bacterium | reverse complement strand
CTGCTGGGTGCTTTTTGTCGTTCTAAGCTTTTGATTTTATTGAAGATGCTGCGTTAGGTTTTCTAAGGTGGCTTCCATTTTCGGTGGCGTGTGCTACTTCATATTTCTATTTAAAGCTGCGATAAGAGGTTAGTAGTTCAGGCTTTTCGGATCAGTCTAAACCCGTACAATGGAGTACATTATGTCAGACGTTACTATGCGCCAAATGCTTGAAGCGGGCGTACACTTTGGTCACCAGACTCGTTATTGGTCACCTAAAATGCGCCCCTTTATCTTTGGTGAGCGCAATAAAATTCACATTATCAACCTTGAACAAACTTTACCAATGTTCAACGATGCGATGAACTACATCGGCAATATCGTTGGTAACGGTGGTACCGTAATGATGGTTGGTACAAAACGATCGGCCAGCAAACTGGTTAAAGATGCGGCTGAGCGCTCAGGTGCACCGTATGTCAATCACCGATGGTTAGGTGGTATGTTGACGAACTTTAAAACGGTTAAGAATTCAATTCGACGTTTGAAAGAGCTGGACACCCAGTTAGTGGAAGGCACTGCTGCTCGCTTAAGCAAGAAGGAGTCACTTACTCTTGATCGCGAACGCATCAAATTAGAAAGAAGCCTTGGTGGCATCAAGAACATGCAAGGCCTTCCAGATGCTCTATTTGTGATCGATGTTAAATCAGAATACATCGCGGTGTCTGAAGCCAACAAACTAGGTATTCCAGTGATCGCCGTTGTCGATACAAATTGCGTGCCAGATGGCATCGACTATGTAATTCCTGGAAATGACGATGCGATTCGTGCCATTAACCTTTATGTTGAAGCCGCCGCAGACACAATCATTAATGCTCGCGCAGCCGCTCAAATTAAGCCTGCGGTATCGAAAGATCAAACCAGTGAGTACGTAGAAGTAATCGAAGAAGAAACCGTTCAAGCGGTAGAAGAAGCTGTTGCACCGGTTGCTGAAGCCCCTGCAGACGTCGAAACTCCGGCGGAAGTCGAAGTTCCCAAAAGTGAGGCAGATGCATTGACAGAAATCAATGGTATCGGTCCGGTAATCGAAGGTAAGTTAAATGGCCTTGGCGTAACAACGTTTCAACAAATAGCGGATTTCACAGCGGAAGATATTGAGCGCATTGATGGTGAGCTCAACTTTAAAGGCCGTATTGAACGTGAAGAGTGGGTAGCTCAAGCGAAAGCGAAAACCGCTTAAGCCTCAAACTATCTTTGTTGACATGAAACGAGCTTGTTACGGCAAGCTTTTTGAACGATTAAATATCGAATTTATTTATAGGTGATGATATGGCAATTACTGCCTCATTAGTTAAAGAACTGCGTGAACGTACTGGCGCAGGCATGATGGAATGCAAGAAAATGTTGACCGAAACCGACGGCGACATTGAATTGGCAATCGAAGAAATGCGAAAGCGCGGCGCGGCTCAGGCCGATAAAAAAGCAGGTCGCATTGCGGCCGAGGGCACCGTTGTAACGATTTCGGATGGATCAAAAGGCGTGGCCGTTGAAGTTAATTCAGAGACCGACTTTTCAGCCAAAGACGAATTTTTTGTTGCCTTTGCTAAGCAAGTTGCAGAAACGATTTTGGCCAACTCGCCAGCTGATATAGATGCACTTGCAGTAACGGCTACAGCTGACGGTGCAACTGTCGAAGAAGCGCGCCAAGCTTTGATTCAAAAAATTGGCGAAAACATTACGGTTCGTCGTTTTCAAATAGAGACAGCCGGCGACGGCGAAGTGATCGGTGCATATCAGCACGGTAACAAAATCTCTGTATTGACTCGCTTGTCAGGTGGTAGTGAAGATTTGGCAAAGGACGTTTCGATGCACATAGCGGCCAGTAAGCCTGTGTGTATTTCAGCCGATGAGGTACCGGCTGAATTATTAGAAAAAGAACGCGAAATATATTCAGCTCAAGCCGCCGAAAGCGGCAAACCGCCTGAAATTATGGAGAAAATGGTTGAAGGGCGAGTTCGTAAGTATCTAAACGAAGTCACTCTACTTGGACAAGCGTTTGTAAAAGACCCTGACGTTACAGTTGAAAAATTGCTAAAATCAGCGGGTGCTGAATGTAAGCAATTTGTGCGTTACGAAGTTGGTGAAGGTATCGAGAAAAAAGAAGATGACTTTGTTGGCGAAGTGATGGCTCAAGCTGGCAAGGCTTAGACCGAGTAAGATATGTAGAAAGAAGCTAAATAAGGCTAATGTCTTAGAGAAATAGCCAGACTTGTTCTGGCTATTTTTTTGATCGCTGGGTAGGCGATTGTGTCGAACGGTGATTTTTACTCACCTTGGATTCAAATTCGAGGGCTCGTATAGTAAAACCTGCACTAAACTATAGAAATTTAACGCTAATCTGGAGTATTTACCCTATGCCAATTGATCCTTCAACACCTGGTTTTCGCAGGATACTACTCAAGCTTAGTGGCGAAGCGCTTGCAGGGAGCACTGGTGACGCCAAGTTTGGAATAGACGCACAAGTTCTAAATGCGGTTTGTAAAGAAATAGCGGCCGTTATAGAAACAGGGACTCAGGTAGCGATCGTGATTGGGGGTGGTAACTTTTTTAGAGGCATCTCTGCCTCTGAATCTGGTATTGAAAGAGCCACGGCCGACTATATTGGTATGCTAGCAACGGTGATGAATGCGTTGGCCGTTCAGCAAGCTTTAAAACAGATCGGAGTTGAGGCTCGAGTTCAATCGGCCATTCCGATTTCCCCCGTTTCTGAACCCTATGTTCGTTTACGCGCATTAAAGCATCTAAATCAGAATCGTGTGGTGATATTTGCGGCAGGTACCGGCAACCCTTACTTCACTACCGACACAGCGGCGAGTTTACGGGCTGCAGAAATTAACGCAGACATATTGGTCAAGGCTACTAAAGTTGATGGCGTGTATGATTCAGATCCTGAAAAGTACCCTGATGCCGTTCGATATGACCAAGTCAGTTATGATGAAGTCCTACAGAAACGTTTAGGAGTGATGGACGCAACGGCAATTGCACTATGCCGTGATAATAATATGGATCTAAGAGTCTTGTCGATTAGCGAAGAGGGCGCCCTAGCGAAGATGGCACTCGGGCAAGAAATTGGTACACTCATCACAAGTGGTTGAGATCCAACGACCAAAATTTGATTTATTGATACCACTAATAATATAAATACCGCTCGCCTTAATCAGAGGTCCGAGCGACTTGAGGAGTAATTATGATTGACGAAATTCTACAAGATGCGGAAGCACGTATGCAAAAGAGCATCGAATCTATGCGCGGCGACATGGCCAAAATTCGTACTGGCCGAGCAAGTCCCGCGCTCATTGATCATTTGTCAGTTGATTACTATGGAACGGCGACGCCGATTAACCAAGTCGCTAATGTTTCTGTACAGGATGCACGTACCTTAGCTGTACAACCATGGGAAAAGAATATGGTACCAGTGGTCGAACGCGCGATTATGGAAGCCAACCTTGGTTTTAATCCCGTTACGGCGGGCGATCTAATTCGCATTCCGATGCCTCCTTTGACAGAGGAACGTCGTAAGGAAATGGTGAAAGTAGCGGCTTCAGAAGGAGAGAGCGGTAAAGTTGCGGTGCGTAATATTCGACGTGACGCCAACAGTGATTTTAAATCTCTTCTAAAAGAGAAAGAAATAGGTGAAGATGAGGAGAAGCATGCAGAAGCTCAAGTTCAAAAACTCACTGATAAATACGTTGCGCTGATAGATGACATCGTCAGAGAAAAAGAAGCTGACATATTAAAAGTTTAGCCGCAGTGCTGAAATCATTGATGCTGTGCGTTCATGGCTTAAGCTGCGCGCTCTTTTAGTATAATTAGAATATTTCATGTCGAATAAACTAAAGGCCTTGTGGCTCGTATTGTCACAAAGCCTTAAACACATTTTGTGCAGTGGTTGGCATACCCTTAGGTACTTCGGGCGAAAGAAAACTCCACTGAAGCCAATTATCGCTCCTAAACCCGCTCATGTCGCGGTTATTATGGACGGCAATGGCCGTTGGGCTAATTCACAAGGGCTTTCCCGCGTGGCAGGTCACAAACGAGGTGTGGATTCGGTTAAGGCGTTGATCAAAAGTTGTATTCAACACGAAATTCCGTACTTGTCGATTTTTGCATTTAGTAGTGAAAACTGGAATCGACCAGAATCGGAAGTGCAAGCATTGATGGAGTTATTAGGCAATGCGTTAGAAACACAAACCAAAAAGCTCAATGAAAATGGAGTCAGGCTTCAATTACTAGGGGATATGTCACGATTCAATGACACTATTCAACGATTGGCCGTCGACGCCCAAGAAGCGACTTCAGCCAATGATAGATTGGTGTTCAATGTGGCGATCAACTATGGTGGTCGATGGGATATAACACAAGCTTGTCGTAAATTGGCTGATAGAGTCGCTAATGGTGAACTTGAATCCAGTGATATTACTGAAGAGGCGATTAATAATGAAATCTCTACCGCCGGGATACCTGACCCCGATTTATTTATTCGCACCAGTGGTGAGTATCGGATCAGTAATTTCTTATTGTGGCAAGCAGCTTACTCCGAATTCTATTTTACCGATGTGTTATGGCCTGACTTCGGAGAAGAAGAATTTACTGATGCACTGATAAAGTACACCAGTCGTGATCGACGTTATGGGGGGGTGGTCGATAAAATCACCAGCGCTCGCCTCAAGCAGAACGACAATTCAACTGAGGTTAATAATGCTTAAACAACGAATTATCACTGCGGTTATCTTGGTTGTAATAGTGATGGCGGCACTGTTTGCATCTGACCCTATTTTTTGGCGTGGATTAATATCATTGGTCGTTTTGCTTGGGTTTTATGAGTGGTTAAAATTTTGTGCAATTGACGAAATGTGGCCAAAAATAGCGAGCTATGGCGTCTTTGCAGTTTGTTTTTATTTTATTCAACTTGGTTACTTGTCTATGGCGCTGGTGGTGCCTTTCGCCTGTTTAGTGTGGTTTGCTCTGATGTTTTTTACCATTAGTGACGCCTTAAACGTTATGCACCAAACCTGGTTGAAATTGCCGATTGGGGTCATCGTGTTGTCCGCTGCCGGTTGGTTAATTATCGAATTTAAAGAATTGGAAAATGGCGCCCTTTGGATTCTTTGCTTCTTGTTTTCAGTATGGGCAGCCGACATTGGAGCCTATTTTGTGGGTAAAAAATTCGGTAAAACAAAACTGGCACCAAAAGTGAGTCCAGGAAAGACAATCGAAGGTTTATTAGGTGGTTTGGCGCTGGTGCTTGTTATATTTACACCGATCTTATTTACTCTTTTCGATATGCAAGCCGCCAGCTTATTGCTATTAACTGTTCTTGTAACCGCATTTGTTTCGGTGGGTGGAGATCTCTTTGAGAGCAAATTAAAACGACATGTGGGTTTGAAAGATAGCAGTCAGTTATTACCAGGGCACGGTGGGGTTCTTGATCGTATTGATAGCCTATTATCCGGAGCACCAGTATTTGCCGGTGGGCTATTATTGTTGGATTATTTATCGTAGCTTTTACCTAGGTTAAGTAATGAAGCAAAATTTGACTATCTTGGGGTCCACCGGCTCGGTCGGCCAGAGCACTTTAGAGGTGCTGGCGTTGCATCCAGAATTATTCAATGTGAGCACTCTTACTGCCAACACCAATGTCGATGAAATGTTATTGCAGTGCCAGAAGTTCTTACCAAAAACCGCTGTTATGGTGGCCTCGTCGTCGGCCGAGCAACTTGAGACGGCGTTAGCCAATATTGGCTTAGAGCATATTTCTGTCCTCTCTGGATCAGAGTCGGTTTGCCAGGTTGCTCGGAGTGAAGACAGCCAAGTGGTGATGTCGGCCATTGTTGGAGCAGCGGGATTGATGCCAACCCTAGAAGCGGTGCGGGCTGCCAAGCGAGTTTTAATTGCAAACAAGGAACCCTTGGTAATGACCGGCGATCTGTTCATGCGAGAGGCCGCTAAATCGGGTGCCTTGATTCTACCTATCGACAGTGAGCACAATGCAATTTTTCAATGTCTTCCGGATGATCAGAGCAAAAGAGGGGTACGCAAAATTCATTTGACCGCGTCAGGCGGGCCTTTTCGAGGTCGTAAATGGAGTGATTTGTGTAACATTACACCGGCGCAGGCGTGTGCTCACCCTAATTGGTCTATGGGGCAAAAAATATCGGTTGATTCGGCAACAATGATGAACAAGGGGCTGGAGCTGATTGAAGCGGCCGCCTTATTTGGCGTATCTTCCGAGTACGTCAATATTGTTGTGCACCCGCAAAGCATCATCCATTCTATGGTTGAGTATGCTGACGGTTCGTTTCTAGCACAGTTGGGCTCTCCTGATATGAAGATCCCTATTGCGCATGCTATGAGTTGGCCCGAACGAATCGAATCTGGTGCAAAAACTTTAGATATAACTGAGATTGCTCAACTGAATTTTGAAGAACCCGATATGAAAAATTTGCCTTGCTTAAGGTTGGCGAGACAGGCTGCTGAGCTGGGTGGCTCAGCGCCAGCGGTACTCAACGCCGCAAATGAAGTGGCGGTGGGCTCATTTTTAGCAAAACGTATCGGTTTTACTGATATATCCACGATTATTGAGGCAACTTTAGGCCTAATTAAGCAAAGTGATATCAGCGACATCGAAAACGTATTAAACATTGATAATGAAGCAAGGAAAGTCGCCACGGCGCAGATAGACTTGCTCACATAAGCATTGTATAAGGCTTGGTGATAGTAACACCTTGAGAATTTTTTGAATCAAGCCACAATCGTATAAATGAATGTATTAACGTAGTTGTTTTTGGGTAGGGCGGTTTTCTGTTGAGTTTGTTATACAGTATCTTTGGGTTTGTAATAGCCATTGGCGTGCTCGTCGCCGTGCACGAATTCGGCCATTTTTGGGTGGCCCGTAAGCTCGGTGTGAAAGTTCTGACCTTTTCGATTGGCTTTGGTAAGCCAATCTGGCGTAAAGTCGCTGGTCCCGATCAAATCGAATACATCATCGCTCGTATACCCTTAGGTGGATACGTTAAAATGTTGGGTGAAGGCACTGAAGCCGATCCGGTCGACCCAAAGGAAGCGCACAGAGCTTTTGATAATCAAGCGATATGGAAACGGGCTCTGATCGTCGTCGCAGGCCCTGCAATCAATTTTTTGTTCGCGATTTTCCTATTCATGATACTGGGAATGCAAAGCGAGCAACGATTAGTGCCTACGTTTGGTAATTTAGGCGCTGAGTCTCCATTGTCAGTTTTAGGTGTGAAACCTGGGGATAAACTCATCAGTGTAGACGGCCAGCCAGCGAGATTTCTAGCTGAACACGATCTATATATCTTTAACCAAGTATTGAAGCGCGACCCAATTGAACTGCTGGTTGAGTCAAACGGAGCAGTCTCGACAATGACTCTTTCGACTACTGAGATACCTATTTATAAAGTTAATCCAGCGAGTTTAATGCGCCAGTTGGGTTTTGTCGGAGAGCGACCAACCATCACTACCGAGATATCCAGAGTTGCCGAAGGCTCACCTGCAGCAATTGGCGGTTTAGAATCAGGCGACCGTTTTATTTCAATCGACGATGCACTTATTGATTCCTGGCAAGATTTGACGTCTGCGGTTCAGCCGGCCGGCGGACAGCCCTTAGAAATTGTTGTCGAAAGAAGTGGTTCAGAGTTATCGATGATAATTACGCCTAAGCGTGTCGAAGTCGGCGAGCGAACTATTGGCCAGCTTGGCGTCGGCCCCAGAGTGCTGCCTCCGCGGCCTGAACAAATTGTTGAGATTAATCGATCGCCACTGGATGCCTTGGTCCACGGAGCTGAGCAAACTTGGCTCATGTCCACTCTGACTTTAAGAATGTTGGGTAAGATGATTACCTTGCAAGTGTCTCATAAAAACGTGAATGGGCCACTCATGATTGCTGATGTGGCTGGCCAAGCAATACAAGTGGGGCCAACAACCTATTTGTATTTTCTTGCCTTAATTAGCATTAGTTTAGGCGTGATGAACTTATTGCCGATTCCGATGCTCGATGGGGGGCACTTGGCGAGCTATATCGTTGAGATATTTGCTGGTAAACAAGCTGCGCAAAGAGCCTTTATCGCGGTTCAGCCCTTTGGATTACTGATGTTAGCTGGTTTGATGAGTCTCGCTTTTTATAATGATATTTTGAAAATATTCAATTAGAATTACAGCTGGCGATAAAAAACGTTTGTCCGCCGCGTTTCGG
>CAYQVT010000164.1:0-8327 GCA_964420885.1 uncultured Gammaproteobacteria bacterium | reverse complement strand
GCTGGTATTGATTTGGGGAAAATATCGCCGATGTCGATTCTTCCGTTCAACGGCAAATCTACCACCCTTTATAAAAGCCAAGTTTTACGTCATAAGACCAATAAATGGACCCGTAATCCAACTTTGAAAGAATCGTTCGCTAAGTCAATTAATTCTGTATTTGGCCGTATCGGTATCTATCAACTAGGTGCCGAGAACCTGAGCAGCTACGCGAGCCGGTTTGGCTTCGGACAATCTATGGAAACTGATTTTAATTTACCGCTTAGTCGAGTCGGCCTTGATCTCGCTGACGAATGGCAGATTGCGGAAGCGGCATCGGGGTACACTAAAGATATTACCTTGAGCCCTATACATGCCGCCCAATTGGCCGCGCTTGTGGCAAATGATGGTAAAATGGTCACTCCGTATATGGTTGAGTCTATTCGTAATGTGACCGGACAAGCAATGTACAGTGCAAAAAAAGAAACCGGTCCAGTGCAGGTAATTAGCCAAGATTCGGCTAAAGCTCTACGAAGCTTGATGACTGAGACGGTGCGAATAGGTTCGGCGCGAAAATCATTCCAAGGGCTTAATCGCTATAAAGTCTACCGAGATATGGAGATCGGTGGCAAAACCGGTTCATTAACGGGTTATTCGCCAAGAGGGAGACATGATTGGTTTGTCGGTTATGCCGAAAAAAATGGGCGTAGAGTCGCGTATGCGTCGCTGATTATCAATAAAGATAAGTGGTATGTGCGAAGCGCTTATGTCGCGCGCCAGTTTATTTATCACTATTTTACCGATCAAGCTAAAAAGGATTCTATTGCAGCGTCGGCCGAGTAGAGCGAGTAATAACGGAAAGAGACGATGCTCAAATCGATAAGCAAAACGCGAGGCATCCTTCCTTTTGTTACCTTTTTGCATGGCATGCTCTTAACCGTTATTTTTGTTCTTTTTGTTATGTCTGACTCTGAGAACGAATTATATGATCGACTGGTGTTTAAGTTTGTTGAGCCTAGTATGTCTGAGCAAGAGACGGTACTCGCTCTATTGCATGGAACTCAGACTCTGCTTGCCCCTCGTCACTCAGTATTTGAAGGGCGAAGCTACGCTAATATTCGAGACAAGCTATTGCGCTCTGCCGATATTCAATTAAACGACGCGAAATGGTCTTGTGGCAGCTATGTCCACGTCTTAGGCCGACTTTTACAACGTGCAGGTTTCAAGATTCGCATAGCTCAAATGAAGTGTGGGCATGTTTGGGGGTGCCACATTGTATTGGAGACCATGGTTGACGGTCGTTTTGTAAACTTGGATGCGTTTTATGGCCTCGCCTTTTCTCGACCTGACGGTAAATTGGCTAGTTTTAAGGAATTAAATGAGAACTGGAAATACTATAAGGATCAGGCTCCAGAGAATTATGAAGGCGCGTATGCTTATGAAGACGTCAGGTATACAAATTGGCGTAAGATTCCGTACCTTATGCCCGCCGTTAATCAAGTGTTAAAAATAGTAGTCCCAGATCGAGTTGAAACGATTTCAATTCGTTCATGGGTGCTTAATCTATATCAGACTTACATGATTGTTTTTGGAGTTCTTTACTTAGCCTTATTGCTGCTAAGTGCTCGAGTTCTGTATTTAAGGAAAAGCGCTAATTGAGTAGCGCTAAGTTCGCGCGCATTGAAGATACCTTTAAAAGACTGATACTGCGTCGCTGACACGTCAGAAAATACGGAATCGCAAGCTTTTGTAACCTTTTTTGCAACCTTTCATAGCTGTTCTACATCTTAATACAATGAGATGTTTAAATTTTAAGCGTTCTAGCGGCACCGAGCTAACTTCACACATTTAAAGGTATTGCCTTGCAAGCGACTCGATTTTTCATAAAAAACCCTGCGATCACGGTCGCGATGATTTGTTTGTTGATTCTATTAGGTTTTGTATCGATACAGAAATTACCTATTCAATTGTTACCTAGTGTCGCTAGGCCTGTTATGGGGGTTCAGGTGTCATGGCGGGCAGCGAGCCCTCGAGAGGTAGAAAGCGAAATTGTCGAACCGATTGAACGCGAATTGCGTGGTATCGAGGGGATGACAAAGTTACAGTCATTTTCAAATAATGCTAACGCCTGGATAAATATGGAGTTTGCGTTAGGAACCGATATGGACCGCACCTTTACTGAAGTTTCCAGTCGAATGCAACGCGTGCGCGGCTTACCTGCCGACGCTGATCGGCCTCAAATTCATCGAAATGGTGGTGGGAACTCGGCTGAATCCTTAATTTTTATTTTCATACAACACGCTAAGGACTCTATTATACCGCTTGATGAATTACATGAATTCGTTGAGAAAAATGTCGCTCCTGAATTCGAAAACATTGAAGGTGTAGGCAGCGTCGACGTCAACCGTGACACTGGCGAACGAATTGTAAGTGTTGAATTTGACCCGTTCATTACGGCTCAGTTAGGTATTTCGATTGACACCATCGCACAAAATATTAACCGTTCCAGCGACGTCAGTGGAGGTAAAGTTGAAGTTGGGCGGCGTGATTTTACCTTGAGATTCGAGGGTCGTTATGCGGCCGATCAACTGTCAGAAACGATTTTAGCGTGGCGCGACGGCGCGCCGGTTAAGTTGGGGGACGTGGCGACTATTAATGTTGCGCCAGACGAAGCCCAGGGTATTACCTATCAAAATGGTGAGCAGGCAATTGGAATGAGGGTTATACGTCAACCCGGGGGTAATACACTAGTCGCGATTGATGAAGTTTTAAAACGCATGGCTGTACTCAATCAAACTTTGCCAGAGCAGTATGGTATTACTTTAGAAAAAAGTTTTGACCCTTCTGTTTTTATACGCCGAGCAATTGCCTTATTAAGTGAAAACATGGGCATCGGTGTGATGTTGGCTGTCGGGTCGTTGTGGTGGTTTGTGCGCCGATTAAAAGCTACCTTGCTTATCGCTGCGGCAATCCCGATCAGCCTATTTTCAACTTTTATCGTTCTCAATTTGTTTGGCCGCAGTATCAATGTCATTTCCCTAGCAGGCTTAGCGTTTGCTACCGGAATGGTATTAGATGCCGCGATTGTGGTTATGGAGCATTATGTACGGCAAATAGATAAAGGCATCGAAGCTGGTAAAGCTGCGATAAATTCAGTCAAAAGCGTTGGCGGGGCCTTATTGGCATCAACCCTAACCACCATCGTTATTTTTGTACCCATCGTGTTTTTTGAAGATGTCGAAGGTCAATTGTTCGCCGATCTTGCTCTCACAATCGCGATTGCTGTGGCGTTTAGTTTTTTTGTGGCACTGTTAGTCTTACCTGTCGGCGCTGCCTATTTTCTGGGTAATGAGCCCATCACCAAGCCGACAAATACCGATTTTCTAGATCGCATTGTCGAAAGATTGATGAGCTTTACCGACTCGTCGCGTAAAAGGACCGGGTGGATAGCTGGATTGACAATTGTTCCGTTATTTTTAGGGTGGCTGCTTTGGCCACAATTGAATTATCTTCCGCCGGTCAAGCGAGACGCCGTGGACGCGTTTATTTCATTCCCTAGCGGTGCAAGCACCGATGTGGTTAAGTCTGAATTTGCCGAAGTAGTAGTTGAGCGGCTTGGGCCCTACATGCGGGGAGAAAAAGAACCAGCATTGAAAAACTACTATTTGTTTACTGGGCCCTGGGGCGGTAACGTTGGTATTCGAGTGAAGGATCAGTCCAGAGTCAATGAGATGGTCGCAATCACTAATAGCGAGATTCTCTCAGGTTTCCCCGATACCAGAGCCTTCGCCCAACAAGGGTCACTTTTTGGGCGCTTTGGCGGCGGAGCCAGCATTAGTATCGATTTACAATCAGCAAATTACACCGAACTTAACACCTCTGCCTTGGATGTGGCCGATCTCGTGCGGCAAAGCTTGCCGGGTGGGCGCGTGAATTTAAATCCTGATCCACAAATTGTAACGCCTGAACTGCGGTTGATTCCCGATGATCGACGATTAGCCGAAGTAGGTCTGACTCGTGATTCCTTATCTAGAACTTTGAGGGCTTTTGGAGATGGCTTATGGTTAGGCGAATTTTTTCATCAGGATTCGCGATTGGATATTTTGTTGAAAACCAACGATTGGACGACCCCAGAGCAACTCGAATCGATGCCGGTGGTAAGCCCATCTGGCTCGGTGATTCCATTTGGCGATTTAGCTCGAATAGAGCGAGGTGTGGGGCCAAACCAAATCTTTCGATTGAATAATGGAAGGACAATTTCATTAAACATATCAGCCCCACCAGGTCTCGCCTTGGGAGAGACAATGACTATATTGACCGGTTTGGAAGAACAGATTAGGTCAATGACTCCGTCCGATATCTCGATATCCTATGGAGGTGACGCTGATTCTCTGACACGAGCAATTAGTAATCTGCAAGGTAATTTTCTACTCGCAATTCTTTTGTTGTTTCTAGTCATGGCAGCCTTGTTTAAGTCCGCTACGGATGCAATCTTGGTATTGATATCCTTGCCAATGGCGGCTGTCGGCGGAGTGATAGCGGTGCGTTTAGTTGACTTAATTACTCCGACACCGCTGGACTTACTTGGCATGATCGGATTTATTATTTTACTTGGCTTGGTCGTCAATAACGCCATTTTACTGGTTGCCGAAGCACGTCTAGCAGAACGTAGTGGAGCCAATAAAAACGAGGCCGTGAGACAAGCTCTACAGACTCGGTTGAGGCCAATCTTAATGTCCACGTGCACCTCATTAATGGGTATGTTGCCATTGGTGATAGCGCCCGGCGCGGGCAGTGCGATTTATAAAGGACTTGCAACAGTAATCGTCGGAGGTATGGCAATTTCGACCTTATTTACCTTGGTTCTATTGCCCTGTTTGCTTCGTATCGAACCGGTACGACTATTCGGTTCTAAAAAAGTAATTACACCCCTAAAAGATGGGAAAATAGCATGACATATCAAATGATTGATGGTGAGCGTTTGCTAACGCAAAGTGACGACGATGGTTCAGAGGAGGCAATCACGCAAAAGGCCAAAAAGTGGAATTTAAAAGTGATTGGCGTCGTTCTGTTGTTGGCGGCTGGAACCGCTAGCTATCACTTCGGTTTTAGCGTGAGTGATCCGGCAGTAGAGAGTCGACACTCTGGTCCACCTCCGGCGAATGTAGTAGTCGCACAGGCTACAAAGGTTACCATGGCACCACACACAATTTTGCCGGGTACTGTCTTGAGTGTAAGCGATGCTGTAATTGCCTCAGAAACAACGGGAAAGGTGTTGTCGGTTGCCTTAGTAGGTGACATCGTAAAATCTGGAGATACCCTAGCTCAGATAGACCCTGAAAATGCCAAGCAACTGGTAGCGCAACGAGAGGCTGCAGTGGCTCGACTAAGTAGCTTGTACCAATACCACAAAGATTATTTCGCGAGGGTAAACCTAGAAGAAAGCAAGTTGGGTATTCCAGAAATTGGTATTGCGGAACTTCGTTCCAATATGGAAACCGCAAAGGCCGACATGCAAAGCGCTCAGGCTGCATTAAAATCAGCTCAATTGAATCTAAGTCGCACTTATATCAGGGCTCCATTCTCAGGACGTGTGGTAAGCCAATCTATTCAACCCGGTGAATACGCGCAAATTGGGAGCCCGGTGGTACGCTTGGTTGACACCGAAAACCTCGAAATAAGTGCTCGTGTTCCGGCTGCGTTGGTGCAACCAGTAGCGCCCGGGAGCTTGCTCGAGGTCAGCGGAACTGGTAAAGAAATTAGGGCGCCATTAAGAGCATTAGTGCCCGTCGGTGATGCCATTAGTCGTACCATGGAACTTCGAGTTCAACTCGTGGATTCGGGTTTATTAGTTGGATCGGCGGTTCGTGTTAAGCTGCCAAGTGCTCAGGCAAAAGAGGTGGTTGCTATCCCTCGCGACGCGGTAATTTTGAGGACCAACGCTCAGTATATTTTTGTGGTTGATAAAAACGGTGTCGCTAGCCGACGCGATGTGGAACTCGGTTTTGCTGAGGGAAGCATGATAGAGGCTATTGGCGACGTCTCGGCGGGTGATACAGTCATCGTTCGAGGTGGGGAGCGCTTACGAGATGGACAGACAGTTGCGTGGGATAAAAGCTAGCCTAGTAATGTCTAACCTCGAATTTTCTTAATTAGAGAAGTGGTAGAGCGTTCAAATTGGAACTCAATAGAATGCACTTCGCCACCGTTTGCAATCACGGCATCCCCACCAACAATATCGGCAACTTCCCAGTCGCCGCCTTTAACTAAATGATCGGGTAGTAGCGCTTCTACGAGCTCTAAAGGTGTGTCCTCATCAAAACACACCACTGCGTCCACGCACTGTAAACTTGACATCACGGCCATACGATCTTCTAAAACATTGATTGGTCGATCACTGCCTTTGTTTTGGCGGCGTACTGACTCGTCAGTATTGAGCGCTACTATGAGTGAGGCGCCTAGGTTACGAGCTTGTTCGAGGTAGCTAACGTGACCGCGATGTAAAATGTCGAAACAGCCGTTAGTAAATACAACCGGTGCAGCCAGGTGCTCAACTGCTTTTCGAATTTGTTCTAGGTCGCGGTCGGGCGCAACAATTTTGCTTCGCGACTTAAGGGTTGTCGGCATCTCGGTAATCGCTTATTTACTTTCTTGATATTCAAACACTTTGACCACGCGTTTTACGCCACGCACCGTTTGAGTGAGCTCTGTGGCTTTATCGGCTTCAGCACGCGTGACAATACCCATCAAGTAGACATTTCCTCGTGTAGTAATGACTTTTACACGATTCGCTTTTAAGCCTGTCTTGAGAACTAGGCGGCTCTTTACCTTGCTGCTGATCCAAGCGTCGTTTGTGCGCGCCCACAGTTTTGTTTTTCCGGTAATTGTTGTTTCATCAACCACCTGCCGCACACCTTTTATCGCACTGGCTTTGGCAATCAGTTCTGGCTTAAGAGCCTCGTTATCGATTTCCCCGGTCAAGAGTAGGATTCCATTCCAAGATTGGGGTTTAATATGGGCAGATTTTCGATACTCTTCTTTCGACGTAAGAACGGTTCGAGCCGTTACTTCTATGGCACTGTCATCGATATATTCGCCGACGGTGCGTCTATCATGAATAATATCGACCGTCGCGATCGCTACGCCAGCGACCAAGGCTGTTACACAACCACTTAGACTGATTGCCGCGATAAAGCCCACAAATGAGGTTCTAGCTAATTTAATGAAGGGCGAATTCTCGATGCTCATATTACGGGTACTCAGTTTATTGATTGCATGCTCTTGGATACTAGTTATTAGAGTCATAGCAAAGTAATTTAGTGTGGCTATTTAATCCAGAATGTAACTGTCAATCAGCTCGCAAATACAATGAATAATAAGACCGTGAACTTCTTGTATGCGAGCGGTAACATCGCCCTTAACAATAAGATTAATGTCATTGCTGGCTAATACGCTGTTTAATTTTCCGCCACTTTTGCCATTCAATGCAATAACTGTAACCGATTTGTCATGTGCCACTTCAACGGCTTTGATGATGTTGGCAGAATTACCTGACGTACTTATAACCATTAAACAATCACCGGGGCGCCCAAGCGCACTTACTTGTTTAGAGAAGACCTCGCTATAATCGTAATCATTACCGATTGAAGTAAGAGTTGATCCATCGGCAGTTAGTGTGATCCCAGGCAATTCATGCCTTTCTCGTTTGTAACGGTTAAGCAGCTCCGAAGATAGATGTTGAGCGTCGGCGGCCGAACCTCCATTACCGCAAATCATTAATTTGCCCCCGTTCTCGAAACTCTGGTACAGGGCTTTGGCGACAGATTCGATCTGAGATTCTAGGAACTGGTTATCGAGTATACTAGCCGCACTGGCTTGAAAGTGATCTGAAATAATAGACATAATTCTGCTTAGTGGAGTGATTTAGAACGCGTTAGCTATCCACTCATATTCGGGTTTATTGAGGTTTCCGGTAATGCAAAGTATATCAAATCGGCAAGCACAATCGGTTCTTTTAGTTCTCAGCATGTAAAACTCCGCGGCTTTACGTAGCTTGCTTTGTTTAAAGTAATTAATACTCTCAAGGGCCCCACCGAAACCGTACGAAGCGCGATAACGCACTTCGATGAATACCAAATACTCTTGGTCCCACATAATTAAATCAATTTCACCGTACCGGCAATGAAAATTGCGCGTTTCTGAGGTGAATCCCTGTTGTGCGAAATAGTCAAGAGCAAGATCCTCAGCGAGATCTCCTGATACCATTTTCGGTGTTTTTTTTGCCGCCGCTTTCTCGTCGTTACCGGCGCAGGCGGCGGAAGAATGTGTGCACCAGCTGCGCGCTGCGG
>CAYQVT010000163.1:0-8386 GCA_964420885.1 uncultured Gammaproteobacteria bacterium | reverse complement strand
CATCTGCAAAGGCTGATTGCGGCGCGCATATAATAAAAAGAGCGGCTACTGAAGTGAATATTGTTTTAAAGCTGCTGATTATATAATGGTTCATTTCTGTTCTCATTTTCTTTCTGACGACAGTTTCAAGATATATTATAAACCTTTAAATTTCAATGTATTAGCTGACACTCCTTAATTAACTACACATTTCGAACTTAAGATTATTATCAATTCAAGGTACAAACCTGTAAAGACGCGGTGTAAACTTGCAATATGAGGATTATCGCCAGCGTACTTTTTTTCCTATTGATCGTTTTACAGGCAAAACTTTGGTTTGGCGGTCACGGCGTTTTCCAATTGTGGTCGCTGCAACGTAACATTGATCAGGCTCGAGAAAGAAACCATGCGCTAGAACGGCGTAATGAAACTTTGCATGCTCAAGTCAAAGAGTTAAAGCAAGGAAGCGAAGCCTTAGAAGAAAGAGCGCGGAGCCAACTCGGTTTTATCAAGGATGGCGAGGTCTTTTATCGCGTTGTTCCAGGCGCGGTAAATTCAAAGAATAAGTCAAACTAGTTTAGTTTATAACAAGGTCAGATTTCCGAGTTGCTTATGGTAATACCATTTTGGTCGATTCGCATAATACTATTGCTGCTATGCCAATCTCCTAATACGTAACGCACCGAATTGAGATCGCCAATTTGATAGTGATGAGTATTTTGACGGTGTGTATGACCGTGAATCATCTGCGCGACTGAATAGTTGGTGAATGCTTTGAGTACGGCGGCTTCTGTGACATCCATAATCCCCATACTTACTTCGGATTTGTGTTCATCGCTCTGCATTCGTGCTTGCTTTGCCTTTTCGATTCTTTCAGGGATGCTAAGTTGCAAAAATTCATTACAAAAATCGGTATTAGTCATCATTTGAGCTCTGAAATGCTGATGAGCAATATCATCGGTGCACAAACTATCACCGTGTAATAACAGAGTTGGTGTGCCGTATAGATCGACCACTGTCTCATCATCAAGGAGTTTAAAACCAGTGCGCTGGGTGAACGAGTCACGTACTAGAAAATCCCTATTGCCAGCCATAAAATAACAATCACTGATTTGACTAATCGATGCCATGGCGTCCAGAATCGGGTCGGCTCCCAGCATGCTGCCAGCATCATCACCTATCCAGAATTCGAATAAATCACCAAGGATATAAAGGCGTTCTGCCGTGGGTGCTTGTGTGGAAAGAAATTCAAAGAAGGCCTGGGTGATTTGCGGGCGCTCGGGCGTCAGATGTAGATCTGAAATGATATAAGTATGCATGCCGATATTGTACTCGAGACACGGTTTTAAGAGCAATCGATATGCACATTCAGGAGCAAACCATATCCTAGATGAATGTTATACATTTCAGATTCTCAGGAACTCGCATAAATATTGAGTTTCGGAGCAAAAATAACTTCAAGGTTCGGAGTAAAAAAGTGAATTAGTGCGTTGTGTTTGACCCTTTAGCGTTTATAATTTATTGCTTGTATGAGTGCCCAATGTTGGGCATTTTTTATCGTTGCTAATGTTGAGCAATAAATCAGTCTTAATAGGGAGACCTCCGTGCAGTTAACTGGTGCAGATATAGTAGTCAAAAGCCTTGAAGAAGAGGGCGTAGAATTCGTCTTCGGGTACCCTGGTGGCGCGGCTTTGCACATCTATGATGCCTTTCATCGTCAAGATGAAGTGGAGCACGTCTTAGTTCGTCATGAACAGGGAGCAACTCATGCCGCAGACGGTTATGCACGCTCTACAGGTAAGCCGGGTGTGGTACTTGTTACGTCCGGCCCAGGAATCACCAATGCGATAACCGGTATTGCCACTGCCTATATGGATTCGATTCCATTGATTGTATTGTCAGGGCAAGTTATGAAGCCGTTAATAGGTTACGACGCATTTCAAGAGATTGACGCAGTGGGTATCAGTCGGCCCTGCGTTAAACACAATTTTTTGATTCAAAGCGTCGAAGAAATTGCCGAAACTATTAAGAAAGCCTTTCACATAGCGACCACTGGGCGTCCAGGTCCAGTGTTGGTCGACATACCCAAAGACATTACCGCGCACGTTGCTGAATTCCTTTACCCAAAGTCAGTGGAAATGCGTTCTTATCCTCCCGCGCCTAAAGCTCAACCAAGTGAGATTGTCACGGCCGTTGAGGCCATATTGAATGCTAAAAAACCGGTAATCTATACCGGTGGTGGCATCGTTCTTGCCAATGCCCAGGAAGAATTGCGAAGCTTCGTTCAAAAACTGGGATTTCCGTGTACTAACACCTTGATGGGCTTGGGTGCCTATCCGCATGACGATCCCCTCTTTATCGGCATGCTTGGAATGCACGGTACCTACGAAGCAAATATGTCGATGCACGAATCTGACCTGATCGTGGCCTTAGGTGCCCGATTCGACGATAGGATTACTGGCACACTAGATGGGTTCGCTCCGAATGCTAAAGTCATTCACGTGGATATTGATCCTTCGGTTATTGATAAAAATATTAAAGCTGATATCGCCATCATCGCGGACGTAAAAGACGCGTTGAAGTTGCTTAATCAAGAAGTTGCACGGCGCACGGCGGATGTTAACCCTTCGCTAATCTCCGATTGGTGGAGCCGTATCCAAGATTGGCAAGATCTAAACAGTTATTGGTATGACAAAGACCCCGAGGTGATCAAGCCTCAGTTTGTGGTGCAGAAGCTCCATGAAGTCACTGGAGGCGAGGCATTTGTTACATCAGACGTGGGTCAACACCAAATGTTCGCAGCTCAGTTTTACGGTTTTTCTGATACCCATAAATGGATTAATTCTGGTGGCTTGGGAACCATGGGATTTGGTTTGCCCGCCGCGATGGGAGTTAAAATTGCGCATCGCGGCGCCGATGTCGCTTGTATCACTGGTGAAGGCAGTATACAGATGTGTATTCAGGAACTCGCGACGTGTCAGCAATACGATCTACCAGTAAAAGTCATCAACTTGAATAATCGTTACTTAGGTATGGTGCGTCAATGGCAAGAATTTTCGTATGAGAAGCGTTATTCCAATTCCTATATGGATTCTTTGCCAGACTTTGTAGCATTGGCAGAAGCCTATGGTCACGTTGGTATGCAAATCGAAAAGCCAAGCGACGTGGAAGGTGCTTTAAAAGAGGCGTTTGCAATGAAAGATCGCCTAGTATTCATGGACTTTATCACCGATCAGCAAGAGAATGTCTACCCAATGATTGAGAGCGGTAAAGGACATCACCAAATGCGTTTACGCCCAGGAAAATAGCACTATGCGACATATTATTTCAGTTCTATTAGAGAATGAGTCAGGCGCGCTCTCTAGAGTTTCAGGATTGTTTTCGGCTCGGGGATACAATATTGAATCATTGACGGTTGCCCCTACCAATGATTCAACGCTTTCGCGTATGACGATTGTAACAACTGGCGACGACCGTAAAATTGATCAAATAGAGAAACAGCTGAATAAACTAGTAGACGTCGCGGCGCTTCAGGACATCACCGTTGGTGGTCATCTGGAGCGCGAGGTGATTTTAGCTAAGCTATCAGCGAAGGGTGAACAAAAACTAGAATTAGACCAAATAGTTACCGCATTCAATGCTAGCCTGATCACCGTATCGGATACTCAGTTCATAGTGGAAATGAGCGGGAGCAGTGAAAAAGTAGATGAATTATTGAAGAGTCTGAACGGGCTACAGATATTAGAATTGGCGCGTTCAGGTGTAACAGGCTTGTCTTCTGATCACACGTCCTTGAGGGTTTAAGCTCGAAGTAGCACAAAAACTAAAGATGTTCCCGCTACGGGCATTATCTAATAATTTGTCGTTGAACTGCGGTTTATCGGACCAATCGTGGCCTCTCTCGCACCTTAACAATAGAACACATAAGAAACAAAGCTTATTGGTGTTAAGGCCATAGATGCATGCTCGGTCGTTTAAGTTCCGCTGTCTCGCAAGGCCTGAAAGTCAGGCATACTTATTTTGAAGGAGGGGTTAGGTCATCGACACTGCGTTTGGCGATAATGCATCGCCAGCTAAACCTCCCTAACATAGTTTTTCGGAACAATATTATAAAATTTGGTCCGGAGCTTGGATTGAACCTCGGCCTAATCAGTGATTCATTTAATGCTTCCAAAGGTGGGCAAACCTCACCTCAACCTTGTATAATCTCGCCATGAGTTCTGAGCAAAGCAAAGTGCATTCGTTAGAGTCTAATAACGAAAACGAAAAAGAAATTAGGAAGCCTGCGAAAGGTTTCTATGTCCTGCCTAACTTATTTACTACCGCGGGTCTTTTTGCTGGGTTTTACGCAATTATGCAAGCCAGACTGGGCCATTTTGAAGCCGCATCTTTGGCAATCTATGCTGCCATGGCGATGGACATCGTTGATGGCCGACTCGCTAGACTCACTAATACACAAAGTGATTTCGGGTCAGAATACGATAGTCTATCGGACATGGTCTCCTTTGGTGTCGCGCCGGCGATGGTGTTATTTGAGTTCGCTTTGACGGATCTAGGTCGTTTTGGAAGCCTGGTGGCATTTATTTATATCGCCTGTGCGGCTCTTAGATTAGCTAGATTTAATGTGGCCACTACCAGTGATAAAACCCATTTCATTGGCGTTCCAAGTCCCGGTGCGGCAGCGATGATCGCTTCAACAGTATGGGTGTTCGTCGACGCAGGAATTGAGCCCAGTGATTATAATATTGGGCTTGCCATATTGATGATGACGATGGCGTTGGCGATGGTCAGCAATATTAAGTATCGCTCATTTAAGGACTTCGAATTTAGAGATAAAATGCCGTTCGTTGGTTTAATCGTTTTGGTGCTGATAATTGCTTTTGTTTATTTGGACCCTCCATCAGCCTTTCTTGCTATTGGTTTGGTTTATATGATCAGCGGCGCATTATTTTATGTGCTTGAGAAAGTCAAAGCTAAAAAAGAAATGACCGACTGATTAATATGAGCGTTTAATCAACAAATATATTTAACTAGCGTCATTAACTTGATGCTAGACGTAATCCAAATAGCAATTTAGTCGAACATATGAAATTTGAAGGCAGTCTAGTCGCATTAATAACCCCAATGGATGAAGATGGCGCCGTTGATTTTGAATCCTTAACTCGCCTGTTGGAGTTTCATGTTGGGTCTGGTACCCACGGGATCGTTGCCGTAGGGACCACCGGCGAGTCGTCCACACTGAATGTGAATGAACATCTGGCGGTGGTAGAACATACAATAAAGGTTATTGATAAACGTATTCCGGTGATTGCTGGAACGGGTGGCAACTCGACCCATGAAGCCATACATTTAACCAAACAAGCCGAAGCCCTTGGTGCTGATGCGGCTTTGTCGGTTGTCCCATATTATAATAAGCCTACGCAGGAAGGTTTGTATCAGCATTTTAAGTCAATCGCCGATGCAGTACCGATCGCTCAAATATTGTACAATGTACCCGGTAGAACGGTCGCCGATATGTCGAACCAAACGATTACCCGATTGGCGTCAATTGACAATATTGTCGGATGTAAAGATGCGACAGGTGATTTGCAACGTGGAAAGGAATTGGTAGACGCTTGTGGACATCAATTGACCATTCTTTCGGGTGATGACCATACTGCCTTAGAGTATATGAAGCTAGGCGCTCGCGGCGATATTTCGGTTACCGCCAATGTCGCGCCGAAACTTATGAGTGATATGTGCGCCGCTGCGCTGGCGGGTGATTTTCAGCTTGCCGACCAGCTTGATACTAAGCTACGGGGTTTGCATGCTGAATTATTTATCGAGTCCAATCCGATTCCAGTTAAGTATGCCGTTTCAAAAATGGGCTATACTGCCAACAAATTGAGACTGCCTTTGACGTCCTTAAGTACTGAGCTAGAAAAACACGTTGATGAGGCGATAGCACGAGCTGGTTAACGCGTATGTTTTGGACAAGTAAGAGTGTTATCAATATGACCCCAAAAGAACAATAATAGATCGGGTTTAAGCCTGAGATGAAACTAATATGACTTCAATCAAACCACAATCGACGTTAATCCGAAGCCTTTCCATGGTCATGGTTATGTCCGCAGTACTGGCTTTATCCGCTTGCGGTGGTAACAAGAAAATATCAACCAAAGACAATAGTACTGAATATAAGTCTGCTCGGGCATTGCCACCGCTCAAGAAACCTGCTTCTGATGTTGTTGCTACAAATACCATTCCCGCACCGGTCGTCCAAGCACCGGTCGCGCAGGTCCCGGTCGCACAGCCACCGGTTATACAACCTCAAGTAGCACAGACGCCCGCAGTTCAAGCGCCGGCCGAGGTAGTGGTAGATGCCAGCGTTGTCGAATCTAACCCAGGACAAGCGCGGTTGCAGTTGGCAGCAGATTTTGATCAGGCTTGGAATTTTTTAACCGCCAACCTTAAGAACTCGGATATTACCGTGTTCAGTCGCAATAAAGCAGCTGGACGTTTCTCGATAGGTTGTGCAAACATCGCTGCCGCTCCAACGGTAGTGCAATCAGGGCGTTGGTCTTTTTTCAACCGAGATAAGCAAGAATCACAAGAGTATTGCGCCTTACAGGCGGTTGAACGACGAGGCATCACAAGCGTATCGGTTTTGAATCGTGCTGGCGAAGAAGTTTCAAGCGAGTACAGCAATGCAGTATTTCAGAGAATATTAAAAAATTAACCTTAGATACTCAGCAATGTCTGAGGTCTTTAATCATTTAATCCAGTTAAATTTCTAGGAGTTTCCATGCAACGCGGCCAAGAACTATATAGCGGCAAGGCTAAGTCGGTTTATACCAGTGATCGTGATGATGCACTGATTTTACATTTTCGTAATGACACATCGGCATTTGACGGCGAAAAAATTGAGCAGCTCGATCGCAAGGGTATGGTCAATAATAAATTTAATGCGTTTATTATGGAGCATCTTGAAAGTGAAGGTGTAGCGACGCATTTCATAGAATTGTTGTCGGACGACGAAGCTTTGGTTCGAAAGTTGGACATGTTTCCAATTGAGTGTGTTGTGCGAAATGTCGCCACTGGTTCAATATGTAAGCGCCTCGGTGTTGAAGATGGCATTGATTTATCACCGCCGACATTTGAATTCTTTCTCAAGAACGATGAGTTGCATGATCCGATGATCAATGAATATCATATTGATTCTTTTGGGTGGGCGGATGCCGAAGCTATTTCAGCGATGAAAGTTGAGACTTTTAAGGTCAACGTAATTTTGTCGAAACTGTTCGCCGATGCTGGGATGATCTTAGTAGATTTTAAACTTGAATTTGGCCGGCAAGGCGATGGTATTTTCTTAGGCGACGAGTTTACTCCAGATGGTTGCCGCATCTGGGATTCTGAAACTCGCGAAAAGCTTGATAAAGATCGTTTTAGAAAAGGTTTGGGCGGTGTTGTCGAGGCCTATGAGCAAGTAGCTCAGCGTCTCGGTTTGACGATCTGAGTCACCTAAGATAAATGAAATTACTACGCCAGATTCGTCGTTAGACAATCTGGCGTTTAGCGTTATACCAAACAGGAATCCTCATGTTGAGAATGCGAGGCAGTCAAGCCTACTCAGATTTTCGAATTCAAAAATTACTCATTGATGTGAAAGCACTATTACCGAGTGTTCAAAGTATCGACACAGAGTTTCAACATCTAGTTAAGCTAAAGAATGATGATCAAGGCCTGAATAACAATGACCGAGTTACGCTTGAGCGATTGCTAAGTTATGGACCAGTGATGCAAGACGTAGAACACACAGGTCGTCGGCTGTTTGTATTGCCAAGATTTGGCACGATTTCCCCTTGGTCAACTAAGGCCAGCGATATCGTGAACCATTGTGGTTTAGAGACCGTTTCTCGAGTTGAACGAGGTATTGGGTTTTATATTAATTCGAACAGTGAGCTTGATGAACAGGCAATGGCAATCATTGCAAGACTGATCCATGATCCGATGACCGAATCCGTAGTCGACGATATTTCAAAAGCCGATGCCTTATTCCGTGATGAGGTCCCGCGACCATTATTTGAAGTGCCATTACTATCTGTAGGTAAGAGTGCTTTGGAATCAGCCAATGTCGAGTTGGGCCTAGCCCTATCCGACGATGAAATAGACTACCTTCTGAGCCAATACAAGGCCTTAGACAAAAATCCCACCGACGTCGAATTGATGATGTTTGCTCAAGTTAACTCTGAGCACTGTCGGCATAAGATTTTTAATGCAGACTGGTGTATAGACGGTAAGTCAAAAGAACATTCCTTGTTTCGTATGATTCGCGAGACTCATCAACAAAATAGCAAAGGAACTTTGGTAGCTTATTCTGACAATTCGTCGGTGTTGGCGGGCTCAACGGGCCAACGTTTTTTCCCTG
>CAYQVT010000162.1:0-8440 GCA_964420885.1 uncultured Gammaproteobacteria bacterium | reverse complement strand
GCGGGTCCAGTGCGGTCATATCGCGCAAGATCGGTTCCAGTGAAAACATGGCAACCATGATTTTATTTCCATTGCTAGCGACCATTATTGTGTCCGGAAGTGCATTGTATTTCGTTTATACGCCGATGCCGTTAAACGATCTAGCCTTAATGTTTCTCGTGGGCGCCTTAGGATTATTGGGACAGTACTCGGTTTTGAGCGGATTCAAACAAGCACCAGCGGCTTATGTAGCACCCATGCAATACAGCCAAATCCTCTGGGCGATTGTATTTGGATATGTATTTTTTGGAGAATCAATCGATAAATGGGTGATCATAGGCTCATCGATAACGGTACTTTCTGGCGTGGCGATTATTATCCGCGAGCGGGCAGTCTCTAAAGTACAAGCGAATCTAAATACTCGCAACGCACGAATTGTTGGTGCCCCGGCGATGAAGCAGGTGGAATCTGAAAGGGCCGATGATCAGTGAACTAGAAAGGTCAAAAGTAAGTTACCTTCTTTTAAGTGTACTAGGCTTGGCTCAAACGATTTGAACCTCGTAGAAGTGCGCAGTAGTCGCACTATGCTCAAATAAAGGACTTCGAGCGAATGAATAACGACATCGAGAATAAAGACCTCATTTAACACGCCATTTGCTAGTGATCAATTGGCGTGCTAGAATATTTTTATTGATATCAAAATGATATCAAAAAGAATTGATAAGGAGTAAATAAATGATCAAGCAAAAATCCGCGTTCTCGTTTAATGGCTATATTTCGTTTGTGGTGCTAATAGTGGTTCAGCTGGCCTTTATCGTCTTGGCTACCATGACAATCTTCAACGCTGTCGAGATTGATTCGGCCCCGAGTGTGTTTCCATTAGCGGTCTATATTGTATTGGCGGTGCTAACACTCACCTGTTGGGCCGGTTTTTATAAAGTTGAGCCGAATGAGGGAAAGATATTTCAACTGTTTGGTAACTACGCCGGTACCGATCGTAAAGCGGGACTTCGCTGGACCATACCACTGTTTAGTAAAACTCCGATCTCATTGAAAGTTCGCAACTTTGAAAGCAGTAAGATGAAGGTTAATGATGCCTCGGGCAGTCCGATCGAGATTGCCGCCGTGGTCGTATGGAAAGTGGTGGACTCCGCAGAAGCGTTTTTTGAAGTTGATAATTATAAGAGTTTTGTGACGATCCAAAGCGAGTCGGCACTACGTAACTTAGCCAATCAGTACCCCTATGAATCTAACAGAAGTGAAGAATTGTCTTTGCGCGCTGACCCACTCGAAATTGCAGAGAAAATGAAAGCCGAAATTCAAGCACGTCTAAGTAAAGCAGGGGTAGAGGTTATTGAGGCTCGAATTTCGCATTTAGCTTATGCGACAGAAATTGCTCAAGCGATGTTACGTAAACAGCAGGCGGGCGCGGTTTTAGCCGCTCGTAAGATTATCGTACAAGGCGCGGTTGAAATGGTCACTGAAGCATTAACCAGTCTTACTGAGCAACATGATTTCCAACTCGATGATGAACGTAAGGCAAGTATGGTGAGTAATTTGTTAGTGGTTATATGTGGTGAACAACAAGCACAACCGGTCGTAAATACTGGCACAATATATTAGGCACTCACATTTTAGGCAAAGTCAACCATGGCAAAGAAAGCATACCCGCTGCGCATTAATGAAACGGTTCTGGCCGCCTTGCAACGTTGGGCTGACGATGATCTTAGAAGCGTTAATCAGCAAATCGAATACGTATTACGTGATGCGCTAGTAAAAGCGGGGAGAGTTAAATTGGTTCAAAAGGTAGTCACTGAAGTTGAAGAGACTGATCACCCAGAGTGACCCTATAATTCGGATCTAGCTCTATTGCGATAGCCGGTGGATTAGAATCGCTGCTTTTTGTGTGTTCTTAAGTAAACTCGTCATATCAGCAACTTCATCTTTCGTATGGCCACCTTTGCCCATTAAACCCAAACCATCTAAGCCCATCTCAACCAGACCAGCAGTAAATGAAATGTCGGCAGCTCCAGCATTTCTCGGGTTTACCGCTGCGACCGTATTATAGCCAAGGGCTTGGCTAACCTCACTGTACATTGACAATAAGCGTCGATTTCCGGGTGAGGGCTCCATTGGCGGATATCCTTCACTAAAGACCAATGTTGCTGAGGTGTGAGTTAGATTATCGGCCACAATTTTTTGCATCACCATTTTGGCGTTGCCCAATTCGTCCTGAGACAAGGCTCTAATTCCGCCGCTTACTTTTGCGGTTTTGGCGATAACATTATTTTTACCGAAGGCTTCTGCGGTGGAGCGTGCAGAGTCATGTCGAATGCTGGTGCCGCCTATGATCATGCCAGGATTAAAGGTTAGATCCCCGGTGCCTGCTAATTGTTCTCGAAACTCATTCAATATTCTAGCGACTTCAAATATTGCGCCATAGCCAACTCCGGGCTGAAATATTTGGGACGAATGAGCGGGCTTGCCGTTAACATTCAATTCCCAGCCGACAGCTCCACGGCGGGCAATTACCGCGGTCTCAATATTACTGTCGCCATCTTCGAAACCAAGTGCAATATCAGCCCAACGAGCGGCGTCGATCAAGGCTTTCTTAGAGGCTGAAAGGGGCGTCCCACTGTCTTCTTCGTCGCCGGTCATTACCACCTTAATATTGAGTTCTTCGAGCAAACCCAATTCATGTAGGGCGATTAGGGCTTCGATAATTATTACGTCGCCGCCTTTCATATCGGTAATGCCAGGCCCAGCAACTTTGGTATCGCTAAGGCGATCAAACCTTTGAAAGGTATCGTTCTGGGAAAATACCGTATCCAAATGACCAATCATTAGGATCTTCGGAGCTGTAGAAGAGTCCTTAGTGTGACTTGCGACAAGGTGGCCGGCACGATTAAAGCTCGACCCATCAATCCATTGGGCTTCAAATCCGATGTCTTCAAGTTGAGATCCAAAAATCTTGCCAACCTGTTTAACACCTGCAAAGTTCATCGTTCCGCTGTTGATGTTGACAACTTTCTCTAGAGTTTCGAGAGCTCTATGGGAGTTGGATTCTACACGATTGGCGATCTCTGATTCGAGTTTTGAAAGGTTCTCTGCATTGCTAACGGTGGCACCCAGAAGATTAATGGCGCAAAAAAGTAGGGCAAAGCTAATGGTGGGTTTTGCGAATTTCATGGCGTATTGTGAGTAGATCGGCAGAATGTTTAGATAGCGCTTTAGTCTAATCGATGAGTGTGTGATGATGAAGCTAATAAAGGAAGCTTATTTTGGTAACCCTGATATGAACCCTCGCGCAATTGCGTCTATCGTCGGCCTGCTAGGTAGCGCCATCAGTTTAAAATATGGTATTGCTGGCTCAAAATCCGTGTCTAGCGTGGGTCGCAAAGAACACGTTGTTTTGTTTACCACACATAGTTGGTACGACTCCCATTCTAAAACTTGGAACATACCGATTCACGGCTGGGTTTATGAACTCGAGGGTCGCCCGATTGTCAGAGCTATGTTCAGTGAGTTACTGGATAGAAAGTATGGTTTGAAAAAGAGCATAGAAACTGAAGATAATTTTTCCTATCGAACACGATTGCTGACAGCCGACAACGAAGGTGGCAAACGCATTGTTATCAAACTTCTGGGGCGTCGATATGTATTGCCCAAGAGTGAACCAAACGGTCATTTTAAATCCTTAATTGCCATTAAAGCAGCAGACCTTGGTGCCGATGCTAACTTAGAGCAGGGCGGCGAAGTGGCATATCAACTTGTATTACGTCCCAACGACTCTCGTCAGATTTTTGGTAAGAGCTTATTGATTCAAGATAAAGGCTTGTCGATTATCAGCGATATTGATGACACCGTGAAACTCAGCTACGTGACTGATCACAAGAAGCTATTTGAAAGTAGCTTTTTTAAGGACTTTATCCCGGTTGAAGGAATGCCTGAGTTGTATCGAAAATGGGAAAAACAAGGTGCGAAGTTCCATTATGTTTCGTCATCTCCTTGGCAACTCTACGAACCGCTTAAGGAATTTATGCGCAAACACGGCTTCCCAGAGGCCACATTTTCTTTGAAGATGATTCGTCTAAAGGATCAGACATTCCTCAATTTATTCAAGAGTGCCACCAAAACAAAGCCGCAGGCAATAGAAGCCATTATTAAGCATTACCCGAATAGGCGCGTCGTTTTACTCGGCGATAGTGGTGAGAAAGACGCTCAGGTATATGCGCAAATAGCCAGTAAGCATCCTGAAAAAATCGTCAAAATCTATATACGAAACGTTAACGGTGATCCAAATTTAGACACGGTTTATGAGACAATCTTCGATGGTCTGCCGCGAACTCTGTGGCAGACCTTTGAAAGCCCAGACGAAATAAAATCTAAACTGCCAATGTCTGAATAAGCCTAAGGGTGTGATCAAACTTATTCTAGTTTTCCACAAAAGCTGTGGATAACTTTGTGAATATGTTTCGTCAGACTATGGTGAATCTAGTTTCGTATTAATTGTTTAAAAAATAAGCAGATTTTTCTAAGAACTAATTCGTCTATTTGGCGTACACCTAACTTGCTTTAATGACTTAAGGTGACGAAATCTAAACCACTAGACACCGCTGCAACCTGAGCTAAAATGCAATTTTCGTCATCCACTAGTGGGCTGTCGGGGTAAACCTCGGTAGTTGTTGTATAGGCAGCCCCAGTCATGCCGGCGCACAAGCCTAAAGCTTTAGTTCGATAATTGATTACGCCATGCTGAGTGATTGGTTCACCGATTATTTTACCGTCAGGGTCAGTTGGTGCGATGTGCGTGACTTTGCTAACCTCGTTGATAATATATGATTGAAAATCGAAACAGGGGTTGTCTGTATCGCCGACTAGATAGAAGCCATCTGGTATATCCCAAACTTTATGCATCACATTGTCACGTGCTGCCAATGCCGGCCGGAATTCAGTATTATCGCTATCGGTGGTCTCGTGTAAATCAATGTGCAGGTCGAAATTGAGTCTCAACGATGCGACGTATTTCATCAAAAAAGCAGATTCCTCGGCTTGAGACGAGTCCAAGAATGAACGATTTGGGTCTATCGCGCTGGCGTTCCAACGGTTAGTGGTTTCATAAGCCCATGGGCTTACGCAGGGAGCTACAACAATGTTGAATATCTCGCTATAGGCGTCCATTTTGGTTTCAATAAAACGAATGGCGCCCTGCACTCCACTCGTTTCATAACCGTGGACGCCACCGGTTATCAAAGCACTCGGCTTTTCCGCGTTGTGGTTTTTACTTTTTATTGCCATTAACGGATAGCGTTCCGAGTCATAACTCAGTGATGAATACTGCTCGATATCAAACTTCGCGCTTACGTGGCTGATTTTATCAAGTACCTCCTGTTTGTAAGAGCGTTTGATGGTTTGTAAGTCCAACCACTGCTGGCGTTCGGCGCTACCCCATTTTCTATTGGGTATGCCAATGGCATAGTTATTTTGATGACTCATAATATTTCTACTGTGTTTATTTATTATTTGAAGGCGTCGTATCTCGAATACATTTTGCTATAGTGGCATTATCTAAGACATCGTATCTTTTATCATGAAATATTTATCATCTGTAGTTGGCGTGGCTTTGGCTTTGGTTTTAAGTGGTTGTCAGCAATCCGAGGAACCTTCCATGTCTGAGACCGAAAACACCGCACCCGTTTCGCAAGAGACTTCTACTATAGAGTTAGCTATAGAAGAAACCGATCCAGCACGTTACAACATATACGCCAGAGTCGAGTTGAAGGCTAATCTCGATAATCTGACCGACAATCAGAAAAAGATGATTGGCGTTTTGATTGATGCCGCAAAGATTACGGATGCGATTTTTTGGAAACAAGTGTGGGGTGATAAGACCGCCCTACTAGCTGGTATTAAAGACCCTGAAGTTAACCGCTTTGCGAATTATAATTATGGACCTTGGGATAGGCTTGATGGTGATAAGCCATTTTTGCCTGAGTATGGAGACCGACCAAGGGGGGCGAGATTTTACCCGTCTGATATGACCAAGCAAGAATTTGAGGCATGGGAGCAAGCGGGTAAAGATGGACTTTATTCCATCGTTAAACGAAACCCTGAAGGCGGCTTAAGTCTTTCGAAATACAGCGATGAATATGCAGATGAAATTGAAAAAATCTCAAACTTGTTGATCAAAGCTTCAGAACTGGCGGAGGATAAGGAATTTGGCAACTACTTGAAGTTGCGTGCGCAGGCTCTCAAGAGTGATGATTATCAAGCCTCTGATATGGCATGGATGAGCATGAAGAACAACCCAATCGAGGTGGTGATTGGTCCAATCGAAACCTATCAAGATGCGCTTTATGGTTATCGTGCTGCTTTTGAGACGTTTGTTTTGATTAAAGATCTAGCATGGAGCGATCGCTTATCACGTTTTGCTAAATACATGCCAGAATTACAAAAAGGCTTGCCGGTTGACGAAAGTTACAAAGCCGAAGTACCGGGTTCCGACGCAGATTTAAATGCCTATGATATGGCCTATTGTGCGGGAGACTGTAATTCGGGTTCGAAAACGATTGCGATTAACTTACCCAATGACGAGGTGGTTCAGTTAGCAAAGGGTACGCGCCGGTTGCAATTGAAGAACGCCATGCGAGCTAAGTTCGATAGAATATTGTTACCCATTTCAGGCAAACTGATTGATCAGGAACAACGAAAGTTCATTACCTTTGACGCTTTTTTTGCAAACACAATGTTTCACGAAGTTGCCCATGGTTTGGGAATAAAGAACACACTTGATGGTAGTACCACCGTTCGACAAGCGTTAAAGGAACACGCGTCAGCCTTGGAAGAGGGCAAGGCTGATATTCTCGGTCTCTACATGATCCAGAAAATGCGAGATAAGGGCGAGATTACCGAAGGCCAAATGATGGACAATTACGTCACATTTTTAGCTGGAATATTCAGATCGGTTCGTTTTGGCGCGAGCAGTGCACATGGACGAGCAAATATGATTCGTTTTAATTACTTTAGCCAAGCCGGTGCGTTTACGCGCGACCCAGGCTTGGGAACCTATCGAGTAAACGTCGATGAATTTGAACAGGCTATCAAAAATTTAAGTAGAGATTTATTAGTGCTTCAAGGTAATGGAGATTACAATGCAGTGCGTGACTTTGTTGATGAAAACGGCAAGGTGAGCGAACAACTTCAGGCCGACTTAGATCGTCTAGGGGCCGCAAGTATTCCAGTGGATATTGTCTATAAACAAGGCCGAAGTGTTTTGGGTTTATGAGGTGTGCGAGCGAATTTAATGGATGAATTATTGCAATTTAAATAGGGTTTAAATCATCGAACAATACATCACTTTGTGGCTGCGAGAACATCAGCAATACGCGCTTATCATGGTGCCAATAATCGCTTTTTTGGAGGCTTTTGTAGGTATTGGTTTGTTTGTGTCTGGGGTGATATTGCTGTCGGTATGTACAATTTTGTACGTCGAACAAATAGCGACCATCCAACAGATGGTGCCGCTGGCTTTTTTTGGTGCGCTAATCAGTGATCATAGCGGATATTATATTGGGCGATTAATGGGCCCAAGATTTCATCATACTCAATTCGCGGTCAAACGAGCCAGAATGTTAAGCAAAGCGGAAAAGAGCATCGTTAAATTCGGTGCGTTCGCGATATTTTTGGGTCGCTTTATGACGCCAATCAGAAGTATTATCCCGCTGCTCACGGGCATCAGCGGAATGACTCGAGCAAAATATACTTTTTACGACCTTATCGCCTGTGCTTTGTGGTCTTCCGCACTCGGTCTGTTGGTGATTGGCTTGGATAAGATTTGGGGTTAAACGCCACTTCGTTTATTTTGCCTTTCGCTCTCGGATTGGCAATGACCAACCAAAAATCAACGCCATGGAACGAACCATGAATGCGGAAAAACCTCCACAGATTAGCGATAACTGTTCGCTCATGTCAGCGGCATTACATAGGCAATAAATGGTCGCGCCGGCCATCGCAGCCGTGGCATAGATTTCCCGTTTAAGGATTAACGGAATTTCATTGCAAACAATATCTCTCAATATACCACCAACAACCGCCGTGACGACGCCAAGGGTTACGGCGAGCACCGGGTCGCCAGTCAAGGCTAGCGCTTTCGATGCCCCTAATACACAGAATAGTGACAAGCCAATAGCATCAGCCCATTCAAGCACAATAAATCTTTGACCAACACGAACCGAGATTAGAAATGTCAGTATGCCTGCGCCAACAGCGATCAATATGTAAATGGATTGCTCAACCCAAAAAACCGACGTATTAAGTATTAAATCACGCACGGTTCCGCCGCCAACCGCTGGCAGTACTGCCAACACCATGTAACCAAATATGTCCATTTGTTTGCGTGCCGCCGCGAGAGCGCCACTTAGGGCGAAGACAAATACGCCCATAAGGTCCGCAATCAATAAAG
>CAYQVT010000161.1:0-8456 GCA_964420885.1 uncultured Gammaproteobacteria bacterium | reverse complement strand
AACCTGCGATAATCCTATTGCTGAGACCTATAACCTAGGTCAGCAGGTTGGTGTCCGTGGTACCCCAACGATTATCTTTGATGACGGAACATTGACTCCAGGGTATTTGCCGTCAGATGAATTGATCCGTCGCTTAGGTATTAATGCTGACCCATCATAAGGCAAGCTACCATTAGGGTTTCTCCTTGGTGGAAACGTCTTTGAAATAATAAAAAAGGAGCTCAATCAGAGCTCCTTTTTTATTAGGCGCGTAACACGTTATTTTTTTGACGCGAAATTTGCCTAATTGTGGTCAACGGTGATTGAATGTCCGTCCTCAATACAGCTGGGGTATCAGTCGCTCATATAGTCGAGTAACCCCTTAAGACTGCTATCGTTCTAGCAATTCAAGTTTTCCTTCTTTATCTACCCAGTCGTCAGCATCATCAGGCGCGGGTTTCTTTTCGGTGATCACCGGCCAAATTGCTGACAGTTCTTCGTTGAGCTCTAGATAGTGCTCGTCCTTAGATTCCAAATCATCATCGGCAACTATTGCACCAACCGGGCATTCAGGTTCACAGAGGCTGCAATCAATGCATTCTTCAGGGTCAATAACTAAAAAATTAGGACCTTCGTGAAAACAGTCAACCGGGCATACCTCAACACAGTCTGTGTATTTACACTTGATGCATTCTTCTTTTACAACATAAGTCATCGGTTTCTCCGCGTAGTTCTATCGTTCGATGATTCTTAAACAGCGCGTATTCTATTGGCAAGGCGGTGCTAAATCAATCGTGTTTTGATTGTTAGTTTAAGGTTGATTTAAGTTCGTATAAAAGGTCAAGCGCTTGTCGGGCACTTAGCTCATCAGGGTCGACCGATTTTAGCCTTTTTTCCAGTAGGTTTTCGTGAACAGGTACGGGAAGCGAAAAATCCAAACTGTGTTGGTGAGATTGATTTGCAGTTGAACTGACGGCTTGCGATTCAAGTGTACGTAGTTTGTCCTCAGCGGCATTGAGAACTTGATTGGGAAGTCCTGCGAGTCGCGCTACTTGAATTCCATAGCTTTGATTAGCAGGGCCTTGCTTCACATGATACATAAAGACAATAGTCTGACCATGCTCAACGGCGTCTAGATGAACATTGTTGACGTCAGTCATTTGTTCAGCCAAATCGGTAATTTCAAAATAATGAGTCGCAAATAAGCTAAACGCTTTAAGTCGTTGCGCTAAATCTATCGCGCAAGCCCAGGCTAGCGAAAGACCATCATAGGTACTTGTGCCCCGACCGATTTCATCGACTAATACAAGACTGTTTTCGGTGGCATTTCTGAGGATGTTCGCCATCTCAGTCATTTCGACCATAAATGTTGAGCGTCCTCCCGCTAGATCATCTGCCGCGCCGATTCGCGTAAAAATTCGATCAATTGGCCCGATTGTGACCGAAGCCGCGGGCACATAGCTGCCAGTATAAGCGAGTAATGCAATCAGAGCATTTTGACGCATATACGTGCTTTTGCCGCCCATGTTAGGACCGGTAATCACATGCATGCGAGTCTGACTATCAAGCACTAAATCGTTAGCGATAAAGGGTTGTGACTGATTGGCTTCGACAACTGGGTGGCGACCTCCGTTAATATGAATGCCGCTTTGATCAGACAATACTGGGCGACAAAAATTAAGTGTCGAGGCTCGTTCAGCAAAATTACTGAGCACGTCTATTTCAGCTAAAGACTGGGCCATGGACTGCATATCGTGCAGCGCAGGCTGCAGTTGCTCTATGACACTTTGATATAAGTACTTTTCTTTGGCTAAGGCTTTTTCTCGCGCACTAAGGACCTTATCTTCGTACTCTTTGAGTTCTTCTGTGATAAAGCGTTCAGCATTCTTTAGAGTTTGGCGGCGAATATAATGGTCTGGTGCGTCGCTTGCCTGCGCTTTACTCATTTCGATGTAAAAACCATGAACTCGGTTGTATTTAACCCGCAGAGTCGCAATGCCAGTCTGTTGTCGTTCGCGTTGTTCAAACTCGACCAAAAACTCGCCAGTGTTTTTACTTAATTTGTGAAGCTCTTGAAATTCTGGATCAAACTCTGGTCGGATAACGCCGCCATCACGAATTACCGCCGCTGGTTCATCTAAAATGGCTGAATCAAGCAATATTTGAGGTTGTGTGAATGGACCGAGTTTGTCGCTTAAACTGCGTAGTAAAGGTGTATCAGCACTTCTTAAGGAATTATTAAGCCCGGGCAGACAATGCAGTGCTTGGCGTAATCGAAGCAAGTCGCGTGGGCGTGCTGTATTGAGAGCGATACGGGTGAGAATGCGTTCGATATCACCACATTTTCTCAATAGAGTGTGCACGGCAGTCTGGTCAATTCGTTCTATAAATTCACCCACGGCGAGCTGACGATTTCCCAGAATCTCTCGATCAGATATCGGGCCGTGTAACCATCGGCGCAGTAGCCGTGCCCCCATGGGGTTTGCGCATTTATCCATCAGCGCTACTAAGGTGAATTCCCTACCACCTGACAAATTGGTCTCAATTTCAAGATTTTGACGACTTGCTGCGTCAATGATCAAAAAGTCACTTTTTTGTAAAATGCTGAAATCACTAATGTGCGGCACTGAATCATACTGCATGTCTTTAGTGTATTGCAGCAGTGCGCCAGCGGCGCACACAGCCAGCGGGAAATCTTGGCAGCCATAGGCGACGAGATTTTTAGTGTTAAATTGTCGACAAAGTAATTCGTTGGCAACGTCAAAGTCAAAATACCAATTAGGGACCGAGCGTGCAGTGAGGTTGGTGCTTGTTGGCTCAATGGCGGGTTTTTGTTCGGCAAGCAATAACTCGGCCGGTTGTATACGGGTTAACTCCGATTGAACTTGGTCCAAATCATCCAGTTGCTGGGCTTTGAAGTGCCCCAAAGACAGTTCCATGGTTGCAATGGCGTAGCCCCCATTACGCTGATAAATTGCCGCGAGCGTATTGTCACGTCGTTCATCCAATAAGCTGTCTTCAACTAAGGTTCCCGGTGTTACGACGCGTACAACCTTACGATCAACCGGGCCTTTGCTTGTTGCTGGGTCGCCAATTTGTTCCGCTATTGCCACCGAGCGCCCGAGTCTTACTAACTTCGCTAAATATTGATCAACGCTGTGGAATGGAACACCTGCCATTGGAATCGGTTCGCCACCGGATTTGCCGCGTTGGGTCAGGGTGATGTCTAATAAGCGTGATGCTAATTCGGCGTCGCCGTAAAATACTTCATAAAAATCGCCCATTCGATACAAAACGAGCGTATCAGGATAGTCCGCCTTAATTCCTAGATACTGCTGCATCATAGGTGTGTGTTGCGTTTGAGTGTTGGTCGTTACCGTTGAGTTCATCGGCAATTTTATTTTATATGGTTGTACAACTTATTGTTCGTAAGTAGGGTTTATTTGAGATTGCTCAGCATGTGGTTCAACTTTTCATGGACCTTCGGATTCCCTGCAACAACGTTGCCTGATTCATTGGGGTCGCTCTTGCCCGAAATGTCCGTCACTAACCCACCCGCCTCGCGAATCAACAATGTGCCTGCGGCAATGTCCCATTCTCGTAAACCAAATTCCCAGAAGCCATCATAACGCCCACAGGCGACGTAGGCTAAATCTAAAACAGACGAGCCGGTGCGATGGATACTTTGCGCTCTCGGCATAAGTGTCGCAAAGGTTTTCAACCATAACTTGGTTTCAACAACACCGCGATAAGGAAAGCCAGTACAGAGCAAGCTGTCAGCGAGTCGACTTACTTCTGAGACTCTAATACGGCGGCCTTCTAGTTGCGCACCGCCGCCTTTGCGAGCCGTGAACAATTCATTACGTAAGGCATCGTATACAACCGCAACTACGACTTCGTTTTGGAATTTGAGGGCGATCGAGATGCAGCAATGTGGGTGGCCGTGGAGAAAGTTGTGAGTGCCGTCCATAGGGTCAATAACCCAGCAGCAATCGTTGCTGCGGCCTAGATCGCCGGCTTCTTCGCTGATGATATTAAACTCCGGGTAACTGCTATCCAGATACTCAATAATCGTACGTTCGGCCATTAGATCGATTTCTGACACTAGTTCAATTCGGTTGAGCGTTCCGGCCTTGTTATTCACTTTAACTCGATCCAACTGAGTGATGTTTTGGCTAATGATTTTACCTGCTTCAAGGGCAGCGGCCGTGGCTACGTTTAACGCGCCAGCCAATAAGTTGGATTCCATTTAGAAGTCCCAGAGAGTAAGTTGTAAAGAACAGCGCGCATTGTAACGGTCTGCGTAGCACAATAAAAGATCTAGAAGCAGTTCTATTGGTTTCCAGCTCATCCCTAAATTGCTTTTTACATGTCTCATATGCATGTTATGAGTTAGAATGCGCGAAATAGCGCCTTTCGCCGATTTTTATACTATCCGACTCCGATTATGAGCACTGCTGAACAGATTATTGACCAAGCCAGCCCTAGTGAGGGAAGTGGCACTAGGATGTCGAACTTGGCTCATATCCGTATTGTGTTAGTTGAGCCAACTCATCCTGGGAATATTGGATCAGTGGCACGAGCGATGAAAACGATGGGTTTGTCACGTTTGGTGTTGGTGAATCCAAAAAAATTCCCCCATTATGAAGCGACAAAGCTAGCTGCCGGAGCTGAAAGTGTGTTGCTTGACGCTAAAGTAGTGGCGACCGTTGACCAAGCTATTAGCGACTGCACTATGGTATTAGGTACATCTGTACGCGACCGAGAAGTCAGTTGGCCAACCTTCAGCCCAAAACAGTCCGCCAATCAAGTCGCTGACCATCTACAGGTCGCAGATCATCAGGTCGCGGTGTTATTCGGCAGAGAGAGTAGTGGTTTAAGTAACACTGAAATGGATTTATGCCAATCTCAGATTCGAATATCTGCAAATCAAGAATACAGTTCTTTGAATCTAGCCAGTGCAGTCCAGATCATTGCCTATGAACTGCGCATGGTTTTGCTTAGCTCCGGGGGCGACGAGGATTCAAATTGCTTAACCTCGCCAGCGAAAGAACGGCTACGGTCTGCGTCTAAGATGCAAAAAGATGGTCATATTAAACACTTGCAAAAAACATTAGAGTCACTAGATTTTATTAAAGTAAAGCCACCTACGGTTTTAATGCGTAAACTAACGCGGCTCTATAGTAAGGCAAATTTAACAGTTGAAGAAATTCAAATATTGCGCGGTGTTTTATCAGCCGTACAATCTCAAATAGAATCGGCGGCAAATGACGCCGAAGAGTCTGAGTAAATTATTATGTTTAGACGAATAAGAGAAGATATAGCGGTCGTTTTTGACCGAGACCCAGCGGCTAGACATGCGCTTGAAATATTAACCACTTACCCTGGTGTGCATGCCGTGCTGTTTCATCGGTTTTCCAATGCCTGTTGGCGAATGGGTCTTAAATGGTTATCACGCTTCATCGCACATTTTTCGCGTTGGATAACTGGTATTGAAATTCACCCTGGGGCGACCATCGGGCGTCGATTCTTTATCGACCACGGTATGGGTGTTGTAATCGGTGAAACGGCCGAAATTGGCGATGATTGCACCTTATATCACGGTGTAACGTTAGGCGGGACTAGCTGGAACAAAGGAAAGCGCCACCCAACCCTAGGTAATAATGTAGTTATCGGTGCAGGTGCAAAAGTATTAGGCCCGATAACTGTTTCTGATAACGCCAGAATAGGTTCAAATTCGGTAGTGGTAAAAGATGTCGATGCAGGTTCAACTATGGTTGGCTTGCCAGCTCACGCAGTGGGGTCAGCCGAATACGATCGAGCTAATGGGCGATTTCAAGCATACGGTCATCAAGCCTCGGCCGACGACCCGGTCGCCGTCGCGATTCACGGCTTGTGCCAACAATTACAAGAAATGGGCAAATACAATAGTCAATTGTTAGCGAGGTTGGAATCTTCGGGTATCGATTTGTCAAATATTATACCTCCGGTCGTGAATACCGACTGCATTGAACTAACTCCAAGCCAACCTTCTGAGAATTTGAAAGACAGTTCTAAACAGGCAGACTGAATCCTTAAAAGACTTGATTTTCACGTGAATACACGCATATTAGCATCATGATAACACTGACAAAGCCCGCCGCGACTCGTATCGCCGACCAAATTGCTAAGAATAATTCGATGGCATTACGATTTGCCGCCAAGGAGTCTGGTTGTTCTGGGTATTCTTATGTGATGGATTTCGCCGATAGCATTGATGGTGATGATTTAGTATTCGAGAGTTTCGACGTTAAAGTGGTGATCGACCCGAAAAGTCTGAGTATACTTGATGGAACACAAATTGATTACGTGTCGGAAGGGCTGAATCAAACCTTCAAATTTTCGAATCCGCGCTCAACCAACGAATGCGGTTGCGGAGAGAGTTTTGCGTTAGATTCATAAGCAGCGAATTTACTTATGGTTGTTTACGGAATGAACTCTTACCTTTCTATCGTCGGCGATAACAATTAAATCTTTCCATTCTATTAACGAAATTTATCAATTAAACCGTGCCTATTCGGTGTAAAAAGACCTAAAATACCGTTCTATCGCCCGACATCATTGTATGCCGATTGATGGTCACTACCTACCATACTAAATTAACTGCCCGAGGGTAAAATTGTGAAAGTCTCACGCCTTATTTCTTTAACTATATCTTCAACATTGTTGGTTTTGACTCTGAGTAGCCAGCTCGCATCAGCACAACAATATAAAAAGATAACTCGTCTCGGTACGTCTCAAGCGGTTTGCTCTGGTGGAGTGGAAACAGCAGAACAACTTCAGGCATTCTTTGCAAACAATCCATCAAAAATCAAAGACATTCTTGCTGATTCGGGCTGGAATGGAAGTGCTGATGAGCTACTAGCCATGGTCGCAAATGGCGAAATGATTGAACGCTCGTATCCAATTGGAACACGACTCGTTTGGACAGGAGTAAAGAAAAACGGTCAATATTTAGCGAACCGTTACCGAGAATGGGCTGGCACTGAGCCGTTTGAAGGGTTTCAAATAAATTTCAAAAATGATTGTCAAATACACCACATCGCAATTCCGAAGGCGTGTTGTAATGTGTCGTTAGTGTCGATAGAAGCTGATACTTCAAGTGCTTGTACGGAACCCGTTGCAGCCGCCGCTCCTGTGCAAACACAGCAGGTTGTCGAGCCCGTGGTATCAACCAATGAGCCAGCAGCGCCGATCGCAAGTAAAGTGAATCCTGCGGGATTGATTCCCTTTGTTGCTGCTTTTGCAGGATCTGAAACACGCCCGCGTTTTGAACCCTCTTGGGCGATGGATATGCGTGACTCCTCGGGAGTTATTGGTGTTCGAGCTGGTTTGCTTAAGGCTCTTACAGCGAAAACATCATTGTTAGGGCAGGTGTCTTACCTTGAGCGCCAAGGTGTCAACGACGGAAATATTTTTCCCGAAGAGAATTTTTCAATTGATGTTGGAATCGAACACAAGTTGAGCCAACGGGCCTTTGTTGGCGCAGGTGTAGGTGCCTGGGATATCGATGATAGTGATTTTCGTGAAACGTCTTTATACGGTATGGTGGGCGGTGATATTGGTAGAACTAAGTTGCAATGGTTTTTAGAAGGTCGGGTTTTTGACAGTGATTCTGAAACCTTGGATTCACTTTCTAACAATAGAATGTTCAGTGCGGGTTTACGATATCTTATTAAGTAATACGTAGTCAGTATTATTTATTTAAGACTTGAAAAAGCGGCATTGGCCGCTTTTTCTACAAATAGAGATCAGACCATATGAGCGATATCGAGATTAAAGTCGAACAAATTGGTAGGCTTGCGCTGACTCCTATGACTGGAATTGATTCGCGTTCGAATCCGAATTTCTCAAACTCCGAATTCTCAAAACGCGTTGGGATTGCCACCCTGGGTTGTAAGGTCAATATTTACGAAAGCGAGTTAATCGGCGAGACCCTGAAAACCGATGATTGGACTGTAGTATCGAATTCAGAATCGGCAGATCTCTATCTAATCAATACCTGTACAGTGACCCGTGAGGCCGACCGACAAGCACGGCAAGAGGTTCGAAGAGCGGTCAAGAAAAACCCAGATGCCTTGGTTGTTGTCACCGGGTGCTACGCTCAAATGGACCCACAGGCCTGTGCCGACATACCGGGTGTCGATTTGGTTCTAGGAAACGATCGTAAGCTGGACATGCATAAGCTACTCCCAGAGTTAGCTCGAGGAGACTTACCAAAAGTCATGGTAGGTGATTTGGACCAACATGTAAGTTTGCCAAACCAACTACTTACTGGTTTTGAGGCCCACACTCGTGCATTTGTACAAATTCAACAAGGTTGTGATCAAGGCTGTACGTTCTGCATTATTCATGTCGCACGAGGGCCGAGTCGTTCGCTTCCACCGAGTCTGATTAAACGCCAGGTACAACGTTTAGTATTAAATGGGTACCCCGAG
>CAYQVT010000160.1:0-8557 GCA_964420885.1 uncultured Gammaproteobacteria bacterium | reverse complement strand
CTTCGTTAAACATTCAAAAGACCCTACTGCAATCTCGCCATCCCATGTCATCAAGGTTGACCCCGTTTCAGGCGACTACGAAACTGTGTTTATGTCTATTAAGGGTGAGATAGACGGTTCCTCAGTAGGACCGTATTGGCAAGGCAATCTTTTGGTAGGTGGTGTTTTCGAGAGCCATATTATGTGGTGCAAAGATTTCAAGAATGCCGGTTAATTATTAAGCTTTTATTTACCTCCCCTTTGCCAAAACTTGTTTGCCCGCCACATAAATAGACAAGCACTCGCGTATTGCCAATATCGAAAAATAACAGGTGGTCATCGCAATGGGTAAATGCGGGTTCTCAGGCCACAAACCTCTGGTTGAAAGATTTTCATAGTAGTTCGAGTCAAGCAAAAATTGAGCATTCAGGCCCAACTTTGGAATCAAGCCAGAAGCAATTACGGTCAACACAGCCAGCAAAAAATAGAGTATCGCTGAATCAGCCGCGACCTTTTTTGTACGCCGCTTTTGCTCTTCGCTAGGGTTAGAAAAAATGAACGACATTCGATTGAAGACAATCAGACAATACAAGTACAGCAACACGTTATTCGACATCAGCAAATTGAATACCACAGCGAACACACCATACAAGGGAATAAAAAGAAACATTGCGCGGTTCTTACCTACCTCGGCCATTAATACTCCCGAGTGAACTAGAACAAATTCGAAGGCGATCAAAATAATGTAGTTATTAATCTTCCCTAGATCATCTACCGTCGGCACGGTCCAAATGGTAAAAACTTGTTTTACAATGATCGAGTAGCTGATTGTTGCTATTAACGTAAACGCTAACGGCAAAAAAGAACGCGATAAATTTGACATCAGATACTTGCGCTTAAAATTGGCAAATTTAGCTGCTAGCTTAACAGAAAAGAGTTCTCGTCGAGCAATCTAGCTTGTTACTCTTAATTTACGCGGACAGGAATAGCGCTGCTTTAATTTTGTTCTATTGGAATTTGCATTAAGTGGATTGCCAATACTGACGAACTTCCAATCGTTTTGGCACCCATATTTATATATAACTGCGCAACGTTGCCCTACACGCTTTGGCATTCATTAGGGTTCAACGCTAAGGTTCGTCGGAGCAATTCCAATGCCAATCGTTCCAGGGCCGCAATTTATACTTGCCGCCAAACTCATGACACCAACCATGAGTTTTACATTCGCTTTCTTGGCTGCCTTTTTCAACCCCTGGAACTCCGAAAACTGATTAAGGTCCTCAGGGTCACCGGCAATGGTGATATTAACGGCTTGAAAATACAAACCTTCCTCGATTCGGTCACTTGCGTATTTGAATAATTTATTGACCGATTTTTTATAGCTTGGTTGCATACCAACTACAGTAAGACCTTCGTTATGATTCAACGCTATTGGTGCTAGACCAATGAGTTTTCCGACAACGGCAACTGGGAGTGCGACGGTTTTCACGCCTCGAAGCTTCGCCATATGTCGTGCATAAACCATATCCTTTACCACCAAATAGCCCTTGGCGACCTTTTTAAATTTTTCGATCTGTAACTTGTATTTGGTGTAGTCCATACCTTGTGACAACATTATGTCAGCGTAGATCGCTAATAAGCCCTGCCCAGCAACCGTGGTCCCAGTGCTCATATAAGTCATTCTAAAGGGGTGGCTAATATTTAAACTTTCTCTAACCGCGTGGGATTCTTTAGGAATTTTATTCGCTACCGCTGAAAGATTCTCATAAATTGGGCTAACGGTTTGCGCCAGTGTTTGGCAAATAGCGAAATCGTATTTAGGGACTATTTCTTTCAAAATAAAATTTGAAATAAGCTCTGACGTAGGAGAAATAACCTCGATATCCGCGTCTATTGAAACCTTGCCGCTGGAATATATTTCTATCAGCTTTTTTTCATCAGTGATATCGGGAAATTCATCGTCATCAATACGAACCGTAATGGGCAAGATCTTAATCGGGCGTTTCTTGAGGACCGACTCTGGTAATGCCGCGCTTGAATCGAGTACCAATGTATAATTCATGAGCTTTCCACTATTCTTTATTAGACTGTATTTTTAACATGATTCGAATTAGCTAACTCTTTAAACCAAGTCATATGAATTATTTGATGATAGGAAAATCGGCGCGATTCTACCAAATTCCCCACCCATCTGTGGCTAACTATAGCTCATTTAGACCATTCTAAACATCCATATCCTTGGCCCTTAGCGCTGGTTTCGACAGCTCAATTTAATTTCATGTTAGATAAGCTATCTGGCATTCCAGTGATGTTAGATAAATTCTTTAGTCGTCGAAACACCAAAGAGAAAGGACAATGGAGTTGCCTTAATTCTGGCGAAATCGGGAGAAACTGGAGTGGGCATACTAATTTTAACGTAAGGGCAACGAAAAATGCTTAAGCGTAAAGAATATAGGCCCTGGGGTACTTGTTGCCGCTGTCTGTATCGGCCCGGGGATCGTTACAGCATGCACCTAAGCCAGACCTGATTATCACTTAAGCTTATAATTAGTGGGATCTTATATATTTTTTAGTGAGTCGGTGGTCCGAGATTTCTCGACTACGCTCGAAATGACGAAGTTTTACTTGGTATTAGGCGGTCGAACACTGAACACAAAAAGGCCTTGCAAATGTGATGTGCTCAGAGCATGAAAACCTAAACGCGATCCAACAACTGATTAGAACGATCGATTAATATCGTTATATGTTCATATATCGACCACAGAGCGACATTAAAAAACCGAAGACGCAGTGGCCATATTTTCTTTCTGTGATTCTCTACTCAGTATTAAGCCGGTTTGGGAGCAAACGCAGCACACCACCCAGCACCGGCGACACGCTTACCTGGAAATGCCCCGCAACCACCCCATTCAGGATCGTCACCTGTGTATAAAACACAACCACTACATATTTGTTCGGGTTTATGATTCGGGTATTTTTCAGCACCTACTTCTGTTCCTATCTCTTTGTAACCAAGAGCAAGAGCAGTCGGGTCATCTTCTGCTAAACGTTGAAGCCTCGCATCAGCAACAATGATCAATGGCATAGAGGCGAGTGACACGCCTGTGGCTTTAACGAATGTTCGGCGATTTAATTTATTGAAAGACATTTAAAACCTCGAGACTAGTTTGGTATTTGCTGATGGGAGTCTAGCAGTAGCGCGTCAAAAATGAGTGTCGGTGTAATAAGCCTATACATTGAGTCATGTGGATCTGTGGTACCTTCCGAATTGTTGCGGCAACTAATACATAAAACTTGAAGCGATAAAATACTATGAAGCGAGCTCTAATAATTGGCGCCAATGGTACAATAGGCGATGCCTTATCCATATTGATGGCTCCTAAGTATCAATTGCATACGCTAAGTCAAACCGAGACTGACTACGGTGATGACTCACTCTTTTCATTAAGTACACAACTAAAGGAGCAAGGAGGTTTCCATACTATTATCTGCTGCATTGGAACATTGCATAACGATCTCGTTACACCCGAAAAAAGACTTTCGCAGATCACACAGGACGCATTAGCCGAGTATTTCAGAATCAATACGATTTTGCCTGCATTGTGCCTAAAAGCGTTTTCAAAGCTATTGAGTGAAACCCAACCATCTCGCTTTACGTTCTTAAGCGCAATGGTTGGCAGCATAGAGGATAATGCGCTAGGCGGATGGTACGGCTATAGAAGTTCTAAAGCCGCGTTAAATATGTTGGTAAAAACGGCATCAATAGAGCTGGCAAGAACACATAAAAAATCAGCTCTAGCCGTGATTCACCCAGGCACAACACAAGGCCCTTTATCTAAGCCATTTTCGTCGAGAATAAATCGAGATAACTACTACACGCCGAAACAATCAGCAGAAAGAATTCTGGCCGTTACAGAGTCTCTGCAACCAGAAAACACAGGCTCATTTTACAATTGGGATGGATCAGAGCTTCCTTGGTAACGGTAAATAAATCTTAAGAATGTGAGCAACTTAGTCTTTCTTTTCTAGTTCGGTGAGTTGCTGCATTAGCTTTTCAGCTTTATCAGTAAGCTCTGAATAAGAACGAATATCCCCTCTACGTTGAGCGTCCATGGCTTGTTGAAGTATTGCGCTGTATTCTTTTTTTAACTTTTTGGACGGGTCTTTTTTTAAAAATGAAAACATATCGATTGCTCTGTGTGGGTTGAGTAATTCAGCCCCTTGATATTAAGCTAAAAACCTTGCATGACTTTTTTGCGGCTGTGCACTATGGCAAATTTTTAATTGCACATCGGTATTCCCCCATACTACGAACATTTATAGTGAGAAACGCTCACGCAAAAAATGTGCGACGCCATCCTCATGGTTATAGCCAATTACTTTATTCACACACTTCTGAATATCTTCTTTAGCATTTTTTGGGGCATAACTTTCGTCAGCAAGCTCAAACATACTTAGATCATTGTCGCTATCACCGAAGCAGATAACATTACTGACTCCTAATCGCTTTTTTAAGCTGATAACCGCCGAACCTTTGCTCGCCTGACGATGATGTATGTCTATCCAGCTAAATTTTTCACCCTCCAGTGCAGGCCCGGAGTAGGCAACTAAGTTTTTATGTTTGTTAAGTTGTAGCCATATTTCATAAATAAGGCGGCTTTCTCCAATCATGTTAATGTTGGTAACTCGACCGGTCACAGGCAGGTCTATTAAGGGCAAAAGTTTCGCTTTGCTTTTGGCAAAGTACTGGTTAACGAGGTTTTCTTCCACCTCATGCTGTGTTTCGGCATGGAAGATAAAAGGTTGATGACCATGATCAATGGTGTGAACAAATGGAGTGAGCCTGTTGGCAGAAGCGGTATCAACAATCGTCGAAATTTCTGCGCTATTAAGCAAATTTTCAAGAGAGAGCTCTTTTGTTTTAGGGTCCCAAACGGTCACCCCATTACTATAAATGTGCGGTAAATCAAAATCATGCCCTTCCATAATCGGTTGAGCCGAGAGCATGGTACGGCCGGTTGCTAAGGTATAGGCTATATTCTTATCACGTAAAAGCAACAGCGTCTCTTTGGTAAACGTGGAGATTTCAGAAGCGTTGTTTAATAGAGTTCCGTCTAGGTCGAAAAAAATAAGATCCATAAGGCTGTTGTTTTGAGGTTGTCAGGATAAAAAGACTGTAGTAAAAATTGTTTTTGACCAATGTTTCCCTAGTGACTAACTTGGCCGTATTGAACTAACGATTGTCGTATCAACGTCCAAACTTTAGCATTAAATCCCATGCCGAGATGCGGTGCATTTATCTGCCAATGAGTTACATTAGGGCTAATTTTATCAATGGCAGAACGCCAAGCAACAATTCCATCGGTCTTACTGTATATCGCTGTGATCGGCTGCTGAATCGGCACCGCATCGCGCTTTACGGCCTCGCGCTCTATCCACTCGAGGTTAAAACCCTTGGCTTCAAAAAACTTCACAGCTTTAGTATATTTTGGGCCGCCGATGACAGGTGAGCCTAAGGTAATTACATGCGCTACCTCATCACCTAGATCTCGGGCAACTTCACGTGCGATGAAACCACCCAAACTCCACCCAATAAGCACAACCTTAGAACCAAGCTCTTCTGCACGCTGCTTAACTCTTTTCGTCATCACATCGCATAAAAACGGAACACCGGCATCACCTCTATAAGTTTCTTCAGAATATCCCTCATAGGGCTCTGCATTCCAGGAGTCTGCTAACTGATCTAAAGTATGAGGCATATTAGTGCCGGCCAGGTTCATTCCTAAACCCCAATCTTCAGTGTAATACCCCTGATGCTCAAGATGTTTCGCTAACGGTTTCATATAACGCTCATCTGAGGCAAAACCAGGCAGCAAAATAATTGGAAGCTTAGATGATTCTTTTGCAGATGAACTGCTCGTGGTGACTTTACCTAGCCAGCTCCTCATTAACGATAAAGGCACACTCGCAACATCCAAACCTGCCCTCGCTTCAGCAAGAATCCACGCAGAGTTAGGTGGTGACGTTGGATAGCGCACCTGACTTGTTTCGCTACTTTCTAACTTTTTAGGTCTATACATGGCTGCTTCTCTACTAATTTTACGCCAAAAATAACAGTGTTATACTTTGCTGTATATGCGATCTAAATGAATTAGAATTAAATTTCTATTTCTATCACGAAGGTCTCATATACATTTTTGCAAAAATGTCGTGCGACAGACCTCTATTTATACGCGATAAACTCGGTCACTAGATGACTCGAGAGCGCCAAACCAGTTGAATCAAAAGGTATTTCTTGAACAAGACCGTAGTAATTCATTGGTTTCGACAAGACCTACGGCTTGCCGATAACCCCTCCTTAACTGAGGCCGCAAAAAGCGGCACCGTGCTGCCTATCTATATTTACGATGAGGACAATGCCGGTGATCAACTTTTGGGCGCCGCGAGTAAGTGGTGGCTGCACAATTCACTACAAGCACTGAACACATCATTGAATGGTTCGCTCTCGGTTTACAAGGGCAATCCAGGGGTCATTCTCAATGAATTAATCGAGGAGCATAAGGTCACGGCGGTTTATTGGAATAGATGTTATGAGCCGTGGAGGATTTCTCGGGACACTAAGATAAAGAGTTCACTCGAAGCTCAAGGTATAAACGTACATAGCTTTAACGGGGCATTACTCTTAGAACCGTGGGAAACATTGAAAAAAGATAACACTCCCTACAAGGTGTTTACGCCGTTTTATAAAAATTCGTATTTAAATTCGATCGCACCTAGAGAGCCCATCAGTCAGGCAGTAAAGATTAAGCTTTATGATTTAGCCACCAGTAAATCCTCTATTGACGACCTAGCACTTGAGCCACTCCTGAACTGGCATGAACAATTCAAGCCTCATTGGACAATTGGCGAAACTGGCGCTCAAGAGAGGCTAGGTATTTTTCTTGATGAAGAGCTCTCAAATTACAAACAAGGCCGAGACTACCCAGCGTTAAAGAACGTGTCGCGATTATCACCCCATCTGCATTTTGGGGAGATCTCGCCTAATCAAATATGGCACGCTGCAAAGTTACTAGAAAGCAGTGACGACCAGGAACACTTTTTACGGGAGTTAGCGTGGCGAGAATTTTCACATAATCTCCTTTATTACTTCCCAACTTTACCGAAAAACAACCTACAGGATAAATTCGATAGTTTTCCGTGGATTGAGAATGAAGAACACTTGCGTTGCTGGCAACGAGGTCAAACCGGCTACCCTCTAGTAGATGCAGGCATGCGCGAACTCTGGCAAACCGGTTATATGCACAACCGTATTCGAATGGTGGTTGGTTCATTTTTGGTTAAGAACTTATTGTTGCATTGGCATCATGGTGAGCGATGGTTTTGGGACTGTTTGTTGGATGCAAATTTGGCAAACAACAGTGCTAGCTGGCAATGGATTGCAGGCTGTGGCGCCGATGCTGCACCTTATTTCCGGGTATTTAATGCAGCGACTCAAGGTCAAAAATATGATGCCAATGGTGAATATACAAAACGCTTTGTGCCTGAATTGAGTGAGATGCCCAATAAATACCTTTTCAGCCCTTGGGATGCTCCAGCAGAAGTGTTACAAAAAGCTGGGGTCAAACTTGGTGAAGACTACCCCAAGCCGATCGTCGACATAAAAGAGTCTCGTTTGCGTGCGCTTGAGGCTTATCAATATATGAAAAATTCGCTCCAATAGGTTGTTGATGCAGTCTTAACAGCCTTACAGCGTGATGGTACTTCGGTAATACTTTGAATGTCCGTGATGAGTATATTCTGTTGAAAAACTCGGAAATGTGACAACGCCAATATTTAACCAAAACACGCTGCTATCAAAAATATTTTATAAACCTCGAGTGAGCCTAACCAATATAAGCTCTGGGGAGACAAACAAGAAAATATATACCCCCTCGAACGAAAAACTATTTAGTGCCTTAAATCGGCACTCATTTTTGAGATATTTAAAAAGCGGAGTTTTCAACAGAGCAAGTATTCTAGAGCCATATAGTTATGTCAATTAACGGACGTATAAATTTTCATTTTGAAATATTTGTTGGGATCTGGCCAAACTCAACAGCTACGCAAAGTTTAAAATTCCCAACTTGAAAGCCAAGTTACTCCCAAAAACTAATGAAAACCTGCATTATTTGTGCGTACAATTTTACGTAAGGTATCAGAATAGCACAGCAGAAAAGAGAAAGTTCTTTTGAAGAATATTTGTAAGGAAGGTAGTACGTAAAATAAATAGCTATCAGATGTAGTCGAATAAGAAAATCAAAATCCTTTTAACTCTTTGTTTTTAATAGATAATTTGGTGGGGCATGGGCGGCTCGAACGCCCGACCACCTGATTAAAAGTGGCGACCTGAGACTATTAATTTAATATAATCAATCACTTACAAGGCTAATTAATATTAGCACCTATTCCTTTAGTATCAGTAGCTTAAGCTAATTTAGGGCAATTTATGCAAACTGAGCGGTGTACCTAATTTGTACCCATTTCAGTAAATAAAGCACGGCAAGCATCTTGAAAAATTCACATCTATTCAATACTTCCC
>CAYQVT010000159.1:0-8561 GCA_964420885.1 uncultured Gammaproteobacteria bacterium | reverse complement strand
ATGAAAATCTAGGCAGCTCGCTCAACGCCACATTCATACGAAAGGTACCCGAGCTATTCTTATAGTGTTTCATACGGCGAGCGAAATCGACTGGTAACTCTTTGGAATCGACTAGCGTATTGTAGAGCAGGCTTGGGTTAAGGTTTGACACCACCGTCTTCGCTTCAAGCAATTCCCCGTCTGAGAGTTCTACGCCATAAGCTCGGCCGTCTTTAACCAATACCTTCCGAACACTGGCTTGAGTTTGTATTTCAACTCCCTTATCCAGAGCAGACTTAGCCATCGCCTGAGTAATGGCGCCCATGCCCCCAATCGCGTGCCCCCATATACCTTTTTCACCGTTTACTTCGCCAAAGGCATGGTGCATTAGCACATAAGCCGAACCGGGCGTTTGGGTATCCGCGTAATTTCCAACAATACCGTCGAACGCAAAAGCGCCTTTGACGTACTCGTTTTCAAAATACAAGTCGAGAAAATCAGAAACGCTCTTGGTGAAGATATCCAACACAATGCGCTCATCTTCAATCGATAACTTTCTCAAACGATTGGCAAACTTGGCTGCCTTAAACAATTCTAGAACTCCACCTCCTACGTTTGGAGGCGTTTCCAATAAGAAATCACGAATCAGATCAGCCACCATCCCCGTGTCTCTAAAGTAGCGATCCAGTGCAATGGCATCGCGTTCAGAAAATCGTGCGATTTCCTGTCTTAATTGATCGCTACCCACCACAAAGGCCAGAAAATCGCCGTTCTCGTGTGGCCAAACGTTGTTCACCTTACGATTCACGATTTCCAAACCATTGGCGTGTAAGTCTAGTTCTTGAATGACTTTGGGATTCAGTAAACTCACGGTATACGAGGCTACGGAGTTTCGAAACCCAGGGTGAAACTCTTCGGTCACCGCGGCACCGCCAACCACACTCCGACGTTCTAGAACTCGAACAGTCTTACCTGCCATGGCAAGATAGTTGGCGCACACCAAGCCATTGTGACCACCACCGATAATTATCGCGTCTAGCATACGTGCTTAATGGATTTAGTAGGGATTATTGTGGGGTCAAAAATGAAGCGTATTTTCAAGAACCATCTTGGGGCGAAGTCGTTATCAGCCATCTAGCCGCCGTTTCCTGTGTAATCTCTGTTCATCAGGCAGTATTGAACGCCCACATAAAAGTGTCAACCAGAGACCACAACAATCGAATCATCGCTATTTGAGAATGCTGATGTATTATTGGCGCAACATAACATTTTACAATCAAAATCATGAGCCTAATTCTGACCTTAAATGCAGGCAGTTCGTCAATAAAATACTCCCTCTATGCGCAAGACCATGATGAACCTAATGAGTTAATAAACGGTCAGGTAGAAAACCTCGGCCCTGCGGCGAGACTATCGATGACGATGAATGCTAAAGAAACCATTCATGATATCGGCGCAGCGGATCATGCACTGGCAGTCAAAGCGATACTCCATTCACTGCAACCCCACCTGCAAGGCCAAACGGTCATTGGCGTTGGGCATCGTGTTGTTCACGGCGGCGCCGAATTTGATCAACCTGTGGTCCTAAACAAAGACGTGATCGAACGGTTAACAGCACTCACCCCTCTCGCCCCTTTGCACCAGCCAAACAACCTTGCCTGCATACACGCGGCTATTGCCACCTTCCCAGAGGCCGTGCAAATCGCGTGCTTTGACACTGCCTTTCACCGAGGCCAACCGTGGGTGAACGACACCTTCGCTATACCGAAGCGATTTTACGACAAAGGCGTACGCCGCTATGGCTTTCACGGCTTATCGTACGACTATATTAGTAATACCTTGGACCAAAGCTACCCTGCAATTTCGGAGTCAAAAATCATTGTCGCGCATTTGGGCAACGGCGCCTCCATGTGTGCCATCGACAAGGGTAAAAGCGTTGGTTCTACCATGGGCTTTTCAGCTCTCGACGGATTGCCAATGGGCACCCGTTGCGGTCAGCTCGACCCCGGCGTATTGCTTTATTTTATGGATCAAGGCCGTAGCAGCGCCGAAATCAGTCGAATTCTCTACAAAGAAAGCGGTATGAAAGGCCTCTCAGGTATGAGCTCAGACATGCGCGAGCTCCTCGCAAGCGAGCAACCAGACGCCAAGCGAGCCATCGACTACTATGTGTTTCGTATTCAACGAGAAATCGGCGCCATGGCTGCTATTCTGGGAGGTCTGAACGCGGTTATTTTCTGCGGTGGTATCGGAGAAAACGCTGTTGAAATCCGATCAAGAATTATTGAAAACCTAAGTTTTCTCGGGCTAAAAATTGACCACAACAACAACGCCAAAAACCAAACTGAAATTCATGCAGGTGAGGTGCCGATATTAGTGATCCCAACCGATGAGGAGCGAGTGATAGCGCGAGCGGTCGATGAGGTGACGAAAAAAGAATAGCGGCTGCTCTAAGCATCAGTTTGAATTGTTCAATTGTCTCTGGGATACTCGAAACAACCATTTAAAAAATTCATATTCCTTCACCACGAACACAGGCTCGAGGAGCACAAGCGTTGAATTCACTATGTTGTTAACCATTAACTGAACAAGACCACTCGATGATTCAACAATACACTCTATATAGCTCACCCGACAGTGCCAGCCTGGTGATTCGCATGTTACTGTATGAACTGAAATGTCCTTTCGAAACAGTTTGGCTAGACCGCTCTAATCAAGAGCATCGGCGAGCTGATTACTTAGCTTTGAATCCTCAAGGCTTGATTCCGGTGCTGGTTGACGATGGACAAGCTATCTTCGAAACCGCGGCCATCGCGCTTTATCTTTGCGAGAAACACAACTTCCTAGCATCGAAATCTAAGGTAGACCGCGCCCGTTTTTTGCAGTGGTTATTCTATCTCTCGAATACACTACACGCAGATCTTCGCGCTCGTTTCTACTGCAACAAGTATATTGACGGCGAAACGAAGCAAGCCGCACTTCTTGCTGGTATGAAGAGTCGAATTACCAAACATTTAGAGTTGATAGAAGCGGAGTTAGCCGACGACACATCCGGGGCTTGGTTCCTTGGTGAATCATTATCAGCATTGGATATATACCTCGCTGCATTGTGTCGCTGGTGGCAGTTATACCCAATTACCGATAAAGTGACTCCGATTTGCAGCCGGACCTTGCCAAATCTTCATCGTTTACTCAACGAACTCTCCAAGAGACCCGCTATTCAAGCGGCATGTGCAGAGGAAAATATTCTGCCCCCGTTTTTTATTAGCCCAACAATGCCAAACTTACCGCCCGATATGATTCTCGGATAAATAAATCCGTTTTTTGATTGTTGGTCTTTAGGGTCGGACGACCAAAGCTCGACTATAATTTAAAATGTAGAGAAAATTTTACCGCTGGCGGCGATACACCGAGGGCGAGACGCCAACCCAGTTCTTGAATGCCCTTGAGAAATTACCTACATTGATGTAACCAATTTCATGCGCAATGTCTTCAATACTTAAATGCGTTGAGGCCAGCAATTTCTTTGCGCTATTACATCTGGCTTTACTTATCAGTTCTCGAAATGTCGTGTTTTGCGCTGATAAGCGCCGCCGCAAACTTCTCGGCGAGCAACCTAAAATAATCGCCGTGTCCGTCTCCGTTGGTGTGCTTCTTAGACGTGAATTTAGTAACGCATAGACAACGTCTTTGAAGCCTGATTCGACACCAAGTTGCGTGATCTCAGCCTCGCAATAGCGGCGAGCCTCCTCGGCTGTAATTTGATTACGACTTGTGAGTTCAAAATTTGCAACTTCAGTGGGAATGAACAAACTATCGCTCTGTTGAGCAAAACTAACATTGCTGCCCAATACTTCTCTGTAAAGCTCAATCGAGCCGCGCGGCTCGCGCTTGAAATGGAACTCAATGGAATCCAAGTTGTGTGTCGTTAGTTCTGCTAAATAACTTTTGGTGGCTGCAAGCCCAGCTTCGATCATAAAGCGTTCGGTTTCACCGAGATTGCGCGTACCCGACAAGCTATAGGTAGCGCCGCCAGCGTCTCTATTCCAACTAAAAGCCAGTAGTAGGCTCCGCAACGCTAAGTACTTAGCCATGGTGTCTATCGCTTCGCCGATTGTTCGGCTAGCTCGTGCAGCTTGCCCGATCATTCCGAGAGAATGAAGGTTCAAAGTACTGCCGAAAGACAAGCCCAGCCCGGGCTTTCCCCACGCCCGTTCTGCATTCATGATTAGCCGCTTGTGTTCCAGATGACTGATTCGAGTATCTAATGAACGAAGCGAATCGGCGGTAATGCGAGTACCAGTGAAAATCGATTCAGAGTCTATTCCGTTTGCTTGTAAATATTTTGTTAGAGAGTGTGGGAAGAACGGAGGCAGAACCACCTCAGATGTCGGTAAAATCGTGTTTGAATCGGTCAACATAGTTGTGGCTTGAAATGAATACATAATAGCCTGGTTCGGCGATTCGAGCTCCCGGCGAACTAAAGCCGAGTCGACTATTAATGGTTCAAATTAGCATCAAGCGCCATAGGTTTACAAGAGATATACTTGCGGTTGATGGTCTGCATAGAAAATATAAGAGATTGTTGATTATCAGTAAGATTAGGGGCGGACTATGCAAACTTAATGATGAGTATGCAATTTAACTGGGCCTCGTTGACGCGCTAGCGAAGAATATCTCACATTTGGTACTAATGTAGTGACTTTGTGCAGCCTGAGCGTTCAATAACCCCTGCTTACATAAGAGGCGCCATGCCTCCATCGATAATCAGGCTTTGTCCTACAATGAATTTGGCAGCGTCACTGCAAAACATCGCCACAAATTTACCTACATCATCTGAGTCACCCACAGTTCCGGTGGGTATGGAAAAAATATCGACCATACCCTCAAGGAACTTCTGCCGATCATTTAGCCCCATCTCTTCAGCGGAAAGTTCCTTTTCGCCAGCATATTGTTGTCCAGCCGTATACAAACCTGGGGTCTCGATCATGCCGGGCAAAACATTGTTGATAATCACATTGTCCTTGGCCAATAGCCGTGAAACCACGGCCGTATAGTTGATCAGCGCTGATCTTGCAGGCCCCGAAAGCAGGCGCATTTCAAGAGGCATTTTGGCTGCGACCGTTCCGATGTTAACCACCCTGCCCCAACGCCGATCTGACATTCCTTGAGTGAAGTGCTTCATTAGTTCAATAGGCCCAATCAACCCCAAGTCGATTGATTTATACCAATCTTCTGGGGTCAATTCACGGTACTTAAATCTCACAGGAGGTGGTGAGATAGGTGTGACCAGAATATCTGGGGCAGGACAAGCATCGATTAAAACCTGTCTTCCTTGCTCGGTCGAGTGATCTGCAATTACCGCTAATATTAAGGTCCATACAGCACTCCTGTTAAGTAGATGATTGTGTGTTAGATCGTAGGCCTAATTGATCCAGCCGCCACTCGAGGGTCTCGACTCTATCTTGACCAAAAAAGGGTTCTCCTCGAACAACCACAGTCGGTACGCCCCAATGCCCAGCCCGTTCAAGTGACGCTTGGTTTTCCTTTACCTCGTCCATGTGATCAACGTTTAATATAGACGCTTCCATACTTTCGAGATCTAGCCCCGCTTATTGCGCCGCAAGTTGCATATGAGATTGTTGGTTCCAATCAGTGATGCCACCTCAGATCCGGCGTGAAACACTTGCAGCAAAATCAATGCCTCTTCCGCGGCGGTTTGCCTCAACGCCTAATCTACAAAGTCGATATATATGTGGCTGCTCGTCATCTACTTGATACGTCTCTCGATTCTGAACCACCGGATCTGGGTCTGGAAATTTGATGGGCAAACCTAGAAATTCCGCTCGGCGTGACAGGTCCATCAATATGTAGGAGACTTTGTTTTTATAGTTGAGGTCAAACACAATCTCTTTGGATCGCACCGCAATGGGGAGAACTACTTTTAGTTCAAAATCGATTTCGAACTCATTTCGCAATCTGATTAAGTCCGGCGTTATCAAATAAGAAATTGGGCTTCGAAAAGACCAGTAGGCTTGAATTTTTTCAGACATGTTTCCTCCTATTCATTCTATGGTGGTATCCCAACATGCATTATTTCAAAATGCCCATTTAGGCCATTATTTTATCATTTTAGACCATCACTATTCTGATAGACTTGGATTCTCAAATAGACAAAACGCTTTGCGCCTAAGGAAAAGAGGATGTTGCAAATTGATGAATCAAATAAAATGACGTAGAGTAGAATTAATTACAAACGAAATTTACCAAATTACAACGCGTAACTCTCAAGGACCCTTAATTGCAAAATGGTATTTTATAGCCCAGTAACTATGAAATATCGTTATCCGTCTTAGATGCTAAAACCCGACACTTTACGCGGATTTAGAATACTCAAATACAACTACTTGAGTGATGCAAATTGCTAAAAAGCTTATGACATAAGAAGACATAGAATGACCGAATACGAAATACTATATTTGTACGGTGAACGTTTTAATTCACTCTGGGGGTTAATCCAGTTTTGGTCCAGCGTGTCGTTTGGGTATTTAGCCTTAAGCGTGGTTATCGTAAAGCGGCTCAATGTTATTTCAATCGTTGTTTTGTCGTTTTTATACAGTGTGTTTTCCCTGCAAATGTTTGGTGCTTCTGAAGGGATTTACGCTGAAATACAATCATTTCAAACGTCGATGAAGGCTTTACTCGTTTCTCAGGGCCACTTAACCGAAGCAGGCAATGCCATCGTCGCTCATTCCGGGATTGCAAGCCAAGGCATCGCCGTCAGAGTCGCTCTCTATGGGACTTTTTCTGCTGCACTAGTATCCCTACCATTTCAGTATTATAAACTGCGAACGCTCGGCATTAAGTAAGTCATCAGGTTCATTCTCATGGTCTAATAAAAAATAGAGCTCGATGAGCCGTGTCTAAACCAACTCCAATCACACAAAAACTCAGTAGCCCAGTACTAATAGATTTCTCCACCTAACCGTATCTCTCATTCGGCGCCAATGGCAAGCCTATAAGAAGCCAAAATTAACCATCCCCGATCACAATCATTACTAGATGCTGGCGCGATCACTTCGAGAGTGAATACACAAACGAAGATACTGAGAACTATGAAAAATATTGCGATGTCCACTAGGTAAACTTAACGCCGCTAACAGAGGCGCTGATCTGACACCATTTGTGGACACTTTCATGCACACAGCTTCTCATAGTTGAACGGAGATTTATAGTCCAATGATGAGTGCAGGCGTTCGTGGTTATAGAAGTGGATGTAGTCAATGACGTTTCCTACTATTTCCTCTTCGAGTTTGAATGATTGTTTGTAGATCACTTCAGCTTTGAGGGTATGGAAGAAGGATTCGACCTTGGCGTTATCCTGCGGTGTTGATTTACGGCTCATGCTTTGTTCTAAGCCTGCTTCGTTTAATTTCTCACGATAATCATGCGCTGCGTATTCGGACCCTTGATCGGAATGGAATAGGCATCCCTCTTCAGGCTTTTGATTCCTCAGTGCAGTGCGTAAGGCACTTTTGGTTAACGCCGTATCCCGTCGTTTGCTGAAGGCCCAACCGATCACTCGACGGCTAAACAAGTCGATTACGATGGCTAGATAGACATGACCTCCTTTGTGTTTGAGATGCGTCAGATCACCTCCCCACTGTTGACCAACGCAGCTTGCTGGTCCAGATTTAGCCAGCCGATTATCGACCGACGCATAGAACTGATGTAGTCCAGGGCGCCACGGATAAAGTCTGGTGGTTCGTGCGTCTACGCCCATTTCTCTCATCAACCGATTTACCCTACGAACACTGCAGCTAAACCCTTGCTCACGAAGAACACGGTGTACTCTCCTCGCACCGTAAGTACGTCGAAAGCCCTGATGCACTTCACCGATTGCACCTTTCAATACCTCGTCATGTCGTTCGTGCTCACTTTCAGCTCGAGAGCACCACGCGTAGTAACCGCTCTTGGAAACACCGTAAAGATGGCAAAGGCGACGCACATTAACTCGCTGTCGGTTTCTGTCGACTAACTCAAAGAGTCCTTGTTTCGTCGGGCCAGAAACCGTTCCGCTTTTTTTAACAGTTCAATGTCCTCCTCACGCTCGGCCAAGGCTTTCTCCAACTTCGCAATGCGCTTCTTGGCAGCTCTTAATTCTTTGTTTTTCTCAACTAATGGGTCTGGCGACGACGCTCGCCTTTTGGGTGAAGGTTTGCTTGGTCTCATTCGCTTGTTCTCCTTCAATTCACCGTTGCGGTGCTCCATTTGCCAGCGGTACAACATCACTGGGTGAAGCCCCAACGATTCGGCAATATCTTTTGATTTAACGTTAGGGTGATTCGCTAACTTAACGGCTTGGAGTTTGAATGCCAAGGTGTAACGATCATAATTGCGTTTTTTGGTTTGACCCATATGGGATACCTCTTTCGTTGACAGTTTTTACTGTCCACAAAATTGGTATCAGATCACGCCGCGTATTATGCGGCGTCCGTGCCAGCTTTGCTGGCATTTTCGTTTTTGAACTTGTATGGTTGTTTTCGTGAATTAATCATCCTGTTTAATCTCTTAATAAAAGG
>CAYQVT010000158.1:0-8563 GCA_964420885.1 uncultured Gammaproteobacteria bacterium | reverse complement strand
GGGAAAATTCCATAGACGCCGGTGTTGGCGATGATATTGTTACGAATCTCAAAATTATTGCCAGCCTGCCCCATAATGCCGTTTCCTTTGTATTGGGTAATGAACAGGTTTTCAACCACGACGTTATTTCCCGAATATAAAATTGCATCATTAAGTTTGCCCAAACCGTCTAAGGTAGCGCGCTTGCCTTGTTTGATCTCGCCAATAAGATGAATATTGTCTTTGTCGATATACACCGTTTCGCTGTAGGTGCCCGGCTTAATACGAATGGTGGTCCCTGGTTTCGCAGCCTTAACAGCTTCTTGAATCGATTCACCGTCATTCACGATAACTTCAACTTGATTGGCCTTTCCGGCTGGGCCGTCGACGGCGGCCGGTGTCACATTGGCGGGTTGGCTAGTATCAGCATTGATGGCTGATGCCTCGTTTGTATCATCGTTTGACTGAGTGTTTAAATCGGCGCTGGCCTTGTGTGGCGTCGCGTTACCGCTTTGGCCGACGTAGTGCCCAAGCACGCCTGCCGCTATCATTGATGCCGTGATTAATAGACTATTAAACTTCATTGGCTTCTCCCCCTTCTATATCGTATTTAGAGTGTGTTTTATCGATTGGTGGCAAACCCGAGGGTACCGCAGGCGGTATCTCAGGCTTAAATTTTTCGTCGCTTAAGGTTTTCATAAATTCGACAATTAAGTCTAGTTCATGATCGCTCAGATCAGGATCATTGATGTGCCAGTGAATGGTCAAGTCTAAGTCTTTGGGAGCAGCGTGACCGCGCCCTTTATTATAAAATTCAGTAGCTTGTTTGAGCGTCTTAAAATTACCTGCGTGCATATACGGGGCAGTTCGTGCAATATTGCGTAAACTAGGTACTTTAAAGCCGCCACGCAGTTTCTTCTTGCTAAATGTTTTTTCAGCACCAACGTCGAACAGGGCTCCTTCGTCTTCGGGTACACCGATTACTGCAATCTGATTGTTAGTGAATAATGGCGGTGTATGACATTCTGAGCATCGTGCCACAAACGAACGAAATACATTAAGGCCGGCTATTTCTTGATCACTTAGAGCATCGTGATTACCATGAACGTATTCATCATAACGGCTGTTTAGCGATATTAGCGACGTTTGAAAAGCCGTAAGCGCGGTAACAATATTATCTATACTCACACTCTGTTTGTTTAAGTTTGTGTGCTCACCGGTCTCGAAAGCATCAACAAACAGACGTTGGTACGTTGAGTTATTTTTCAGGCTCTGCAGTAATTTGCTTGGCGTGTTGTTCATTTCGTCGGGGGCGTACAAGGGGCCGAGCGCCTGTTGTTCTAGGTTTCGTGCACGAGCATCCCAGAAAAAACTAGAAAGAAAAGCGCTATTCCATAAACTCGGTGCCGATCGTTTACTCACTCGACCCTGTGTGCCGACGGAACGAGCTCTGCCATCGGCGAAGCCTTTATTTGGATGGTGACAGCTCGCGCACGATAAGCTTTGATCACCCGATAAAATCGGGTCAAAGAATAACAAACGCCCGAGATCTATTTGTTGTGGGCTAAAACCATCTCTGTGTTCAGGCAATCCTGTTTGAGTTCCACCCACACCTCGATCTTGGGTTGAGGTGTAAAACTGATATAAAGTTCTTAACTCGCAACGATTGTCAGAGACTAGCTGGAATCCTCTAGGGCAATTCGATGCCAGCTTAAATACCTCATTGTTAGAATCAGTTTGAAACGTCGCGGAAATGGTAATGATTGACGCCGCGCCAACGAGCAAGCCGAGCAACAAACTTAGAGCGCTTTGACGTGTCATATTTCGATGCGGCTTAGGTTAATCTTGAACGTCACCTAGGTTTCATCTTGAAGAGAAATAAGATATGCAATTGCCGCGTCAATTTTTGCTTGGTCGGTCACGGTGCTCGCGATCATTTTCATCTGGCGGCCCAGTTTATCGGATTCATGCGAACCGCGTTTGCCGTCGAGAAAATTCGCGTATTGGCGTAACAAATAGGCCGAGCTTTGACCGACTAAACTTGGCGAGTTCAGACGCTCATTACCTGACCCATCCGCCCCGTGACAGGCTCCACAGCTAGCCTGGTAAACCTTATAACCAGCGTTGCTGCCATTGCCGGTTTTATCTTCAGTTATCGACGTATAGGGTTTATCGAGTGAGGCAAGGTAGGCACTTACGTTCACTTTGGATTCTGAATCACCGACAATAGCCACCATGGCCACCATTTGTTGGCCATAGATGTCAGTCTTATCCGAGCCACGAATACCCTGGCTGAAGTTTTCTAACTGGCGCGTGAGGTACGATTGATGTTGACCAGCCAAATGCGGGCCGCCGAGTGCCTCGTTCCCTTTAGCGGCCGCACCATGGCACGCCGCGCAGCTTCGCTTGTAAATTTGTTCTCCAGCGTTTATGTCATTGGCAGCGACTGGTGAGCTAATGCTAAATACAAAAAAACTGAACAATAGTCGTGCCGATTGGACATGGTGTGATAATACTGCCTGGCTCAAAATGGTTTCCTCTATCTGACTGTTAGGAACCAGCATAATGAATCATCTGTTTAATGATCGCTTGTGGATTTTAAAAAAGAATTTGATAATTTCAGAATCGACCGTAGGAGATATCGTTTTTATGGACAAAATGTACAAATATGTCAGTAAAATAATTAGCCAAGTTTTGTTGTCGGTGGGCGATTGGAGTGACGCCAAATGAGTCTCGAAAGGCTTTATTGAACCAGCTTAATGATCTGGAGCCAGTATAAAGCGCGATTTCGAGCATTGCGGTATAACACGGTGCCTGCGAAGACAAGTCGGTAACAACTTAATAGCAAGATAGCAAAATAGCTGAAGCAAGGAGGGCGATACAAGTATGTCCGACGGATTTCAAAATTCGCATGTCAAATTTTCAATACTTAATGCGGCTTAGAAAAATCGTGTGAGTCGGTCGACAAAATTGCAGTGAAAGACTTAATCCTGTTGTTGAAAGTTTCAGCCTCGATCAATAATTGTTTGTCTTCAATCGTGAGGTTTAGCTGAGCAACTAAATTACTTACTAGAGAATCCTGTGGCAGTTTCTCGATGGCTGGCCAATCGACGTCAATATTATTTTCTTTGAAGTACTGGCGAAGCACTTGAAGGAATTTTGAAGAGCTTTGCGAATCAACAGAACCTTGCTCCTTAAAGTCGTCTTGGTATTCTTGCCAGTTCGGACTAACCAGACGGTATCCACGCATAGTGCTAAGCTCTTCATGAATTCGGAAGCGGCAGAGGCCTTCAAGTACAATCTCCAACCGGCCGTCTAAGGTTTCGCCATAGCGAACGATTCTGCCGGCACAGCCAACCGCGTGCAGCGACGGTGGTGACCGTTCGTCTTTGACTTGAATCATGCCAATCAATTGATTGCTTTTCATCGCATCTTGCACCATGCTCAAATAACGCGGTTCGAAAATATTCAACGACAGTACTCCACCCGGTAAGACCACGGCGCCATTGAGTGGAAATATCGGTAAGGTGTTGGGTAATTGTTTAAAGGTTTGCGTGAACGGAGACTTTTCTCTCATATCTACCTGATGAAGTTGTGAGTTGGCGATTAAGATACAAATACTATGCGGTGTGTTGGTGAAGTTAAAATAAGCACTCTAATTAGGGTTAAAATTGATCGTGGCTTCGTTTAATCTTAATCAATCTATGTCAAAATTACCCCTAGTTCTACTTGCTGTCTACGCGTTAGCAATAATCTAATGCCGCTTTATGAAATACCCACTAATCGCACTTCAACTTATTTTAGCCCTATTAATTGGTAATGATGGACACGCCGCATCACTTTCAAGTGAAGAAGCTACCTTGTTGGTTGCCGATGTTGAGCGCGTTTTCGATGGTTTTAATAGAGGAGACCCTGAGCCCTTTATTTCTAGCTCCCACCCATTAGTTTATCAGTATGCTGGTGGGCAAGAGGCATTCGAGAGTCAGGCCCGTGACGCCATCATTGCGTTTAAAGATGGTGAAATGAAATTAACCACACTCGCAACTGGGTCTCCGTCTGAGTTGATTCGCGTAGAAGGTGGTGAAATATGTTTTGTTCCACGAATTGTTAAGCTGGACTCAAATGGGCGGCAGGCCAAGCAGACCACTTTTGTGGTGGCAATACGAGATGTATCGCCAAACTGGCGCTACGTTGACGGAAGTTCATTTAGAACCAACCCTGGTTTGTTATTTACGATGTTGCCGTTTCTTCCCAAAGATTTGACCTTGCCACCCAATACAATCGAAGTTATTGAATAATCAGTATCAAGTGACGCAAACGTCAGGAAAAAAATGATAAACCGCCGCCGATTTCTAAGTTACTTAGGCTTGTCCACCGCGGGCTTTTCCTTGGCGGCTTGTGACAATACCCCGCCCACTGATCGCTATAACGCCGCCGACATTGCTTTGTTAGCGGCACAACGAAAGGCCGAAGCCCATGCCGCTGGCCAAGGGCGTTTCGGTCAACATCGTTATCAAGCCTATCGCGGGTTGTCCAAATTGCCTTGGTTTGAGTTAGACGCTAATAACCGTTTAATCTGTGTGGATGAAGATGTTCCGCTGTCAATTGATATGCACGCTCACCTTGGTATGTCGGTGTTGTTCAAACCGGAACTTGATTTACAGTTAAAGACCCAACGCGTTCAACATCTGTTAGATTGCGACGGTGATCCAGCCTGCGACTTGGATCTGGATATCTACATCAATGGAAATTTCACTGAATCGAATCTTGACGACCTAGAAAGTACCATTATGGCTCAAGGGTTATGGGGCAGCCAAGTTACGCGAACTCACACCATCCCTAATCTCATCGACGAGATGAATGCGATGCGTGTTGAAAAAGCCGCGATTTTACCAATAAAACTAGACCTACCGTTTGGTGATGACCAGACCGAGCTTTGGCGTAGCGCGGTCAATGCCTCTGGGCAGTCCGATCGTTTACTTGCTGGTTTCTCAATTCATCCATTAGACGATGATTGTATCGAACAAATGCGTGAGCACGCTAAGTCTGGGTTTAAGCTCATGAAGTTACACCCCCCGGTTCAGCGTTTTTACCCTGACGAGCCGAAATTAATGAAGGTGTATGAAGAGGCGAGAGCCTTAGGGGTGACGGTTTTTTTCCACGGTGGTCGCGCCGGAATCGAACCAGAGGCATCACATCCGTACGCTATGCCTAGGCACTACCGCAAAGCCTTGCAGAACTTCCCTGAAGTGAACTTTATTTTGGGTCACGCTGGCGCTCGTGATGTTGACGCGATGGTGCAGTTAATGCTGGCTCACGATAACGCTTGGTTAGGTACACACGGTCAGGGAATTAGTAAGCTCGATCAAATTATTGATCAAACCAAAGGTAAACGAATTTTGTTTGGTACTGACTGGCCTTTTTACCATCTCGGTTCTTCCTTAGCCAAGGCGTTGATCGTAACCGAGTCGTCGGCTCGGGCTGACCAACGTTATGCCTTATTACGTGGTAATGCCTTGACCTTATTAGATGAGATGAGCAGCTAACAGTTAGAAATAATTAGAAGAGATTAAGACTTGAGTCCATCGACATAGAGATCATTCGATAGACTCAAAATTGGACTACATTTTATTTGCGTTAATCAACGTTAAGCCGCTTTCGTACGCCCCAAACTCAATGGCTTCTCAGTTGCTCGATCAAAACGTTCTGCATACTCCGAGTGTTCGGTTCCCATGACCCGGTCCCAAAATGTGAAGTAAAAAGCGTAATTGCCGTTACTTTTTTCATGGTGCAAATCATGGTGGGTGACGGTGGTAAAAATACCCAGAATGGGGTGCTGCACCCAGCCTCGCGGAAACAACTCATAGCCGCAATGGGCGATTCCATTTCGAACGATTTGTATCAACATCGCGCTAACAAATGCGACATCATGCATTGGCACAATGCTAAAGAAGATTGGCACAAATAGGTAAACAAGTACCGCCTCAGGTGGCGCGAAGGAATACGCTGTGAAGGGAGTCGGGTTGTGAGACTTATGATGGGTTAAATGAAAGAGCTTATAGAATTTAGGGTGGTGCATAAAACGGTGTGTCCAATAGAAATAAGTATCTAGACCGAAAGACCAGAGGGCAACTGAGAACACCAAATACGCCCAACCATACGTTGCAACATCGTCGTATATCTTGAATACCGGCCCGTCAAAGATCGCTTCTAATGCGTAGTTTGTGGTGCTATAGGCGAACACAAACACAATGATCGTGATGCCCGAGTTTCGAACCTCTCGAAGCATCTGTTTGTGTCTCATCTTGGCCGGCAAAGGTTTGCGAATTCTTCGGCCAGATAAAATGCTGCCTAGAATTACCCATATCAATAAGAATGTGCCGCCCGCCCCAATTAGGTACCGCATTCCTTCAACTCGCATGCCCTCAGGTAAATTAAAAATAAAGCTCGTCAGTGCTCCGCTAATAAAGCTGATAATGTCTGTGATAAATTCCATAGTGTCCTCCGTCTAGTGTGATAAACGCTAGAAATGATGCGTTGTATAGACTCACCATAGAAATTTGCGGCTTGTACGTCTGCGCAAAATTAAAAAATCGCACTCACTTTTAAAAGCGCACAGAATTATTCAGATATGCTCAGTATAGAGAGCCTACTCTCTGGACGCTTTGCTTAATAATTGATTGCGGTAATCACTGGGTGTCATGCCTTCGCTGTCCTTAAAGGCTCGATTAAACGGTGCTAATGACGAGAATCCGGCTTCGATGGCCAAGGTCAAAACCGGTGTTCGGCTTTTATCTGGATTGGCGAGATCGGTCTTCACTGCTTGAATGCGGTAATGGTTTAAGAACGCCGTGTAATTTCGATAACCCATCGATTGATTTATCAGGTTGCGTAATTGATGAGAGGGTATTCCAACTCGTTGAGATAACTTACCTATGGTTAACCCGTGTTCGGCGTAAGCAAGTTTTTCTTCCATAATTGATACCAAGCGCCGATGTGCTGCTTCGTCACGCGGGTCTATTGTCGACCGATTACTTCGACTTTCTTTCTCAGGAAAGGCGAGTCGGTCGGGGTCTAGTTTGCATAACCAAACCACCGCCCATAGACTCAATGGCAAGGTGAAAAGATAGATTGTATACATTGATGTAAATGCGCCAATTCCAAAGTTACCAGCTAGGCGTTCCATAAAGATCGATACCACGATCAATAATACGAGTGCGACAGCGAAGTACTTTCGCATTTTTCGGCGGTTTTCGACTAGGTCTTCTCGGTGACCCGCGAGCGCCACGTAACCAACGTGCAGCATCATTATAAGACTGATGAGGGATACCACGATCACCAATTTTGGCGACCACCAACTGGATAAACCTAAATAATATAAACGCCCTGGAAGATTACAAACCACATACAATGTCGCACCGCTCCATTGTAACCAGGCGAGTTCAAATTCATCGTCGAACAGGGCTAAGCCAAACCACCATACGAATACGAAGCTCAGCATGTCGAATAAACGCAGTGGAATAGCGGCCGAACCACTAACAGAAATGTCGGGATGTCCGGTAGCTAAGAATAAACATACTAATGAGAGAATTAGCGGCAAGGCGAATTGTAAGGCTCGAATATGTCGGCCATCACGCAGAATGAGTAAGCCTAGCGCCAACAGCACGCCCACGCTGCTGAACTTTAAGAATGCTTGAATGAGTAACATCTCGGTTATTTACTGTCTTAGTTGACTAGTATTCGTGAACGTAGCAATACGTCAGTATTGATTCTCGCCGCTGAACATGGCCATGACTTCGGCGCCCGTCATGTTCGTGGTTTGGTTAGCGAAATCATAATAAGCGGGTTTTTCGTCAACGAAAATCTGATGGTCCATATGCAATTGCTGATTATCGTCGAAAAGCCCAGCAGGCATGATCATTTGCCCACTGTCTTTAAATTTGTAATAGAGGTGCGTGCCGCAGTTTGTACAGAAACCGCGCTCAGCCCACTCAGAAGAATCAAATGTTGTTAGCTTCCCAGTAAAGGTAACATCGGTGCCACAGTCTAAGCCAATGTAGGGGCCGCCTGACCATTTTCGGCACATACTGCAATGACAAACGCCAACGTCATGCGCTGCGGTACTGGCCTCAAAACTCACGGATGTGCATAGGCAATGGCCTTTGGCTGAAAAAGTTGTGCTCATAGTGTAATTCTCCTTGATATTGGCATTAGGTAGTTATATCAAATCATGGACGTTCGAGTGACCTTATCTCAAAGAAATATCACCCCCAAGGATGAGGTAGGCATAGATGAGTCTCACTAAACTCAAGAGACGCTTAAACACAAAGGGACTTTCAAACACAAGGAGTGAAAATGAAAATCATCGCTAATCAATTATCTGAATCTGTTTTATGTACATTGCCCACGGGAGACCAAGTAGAAGTGATCATGTTAACGGTCGAGGGGGAGGAGTGCGCTGCCGAACCCTGTATCGAAGGTGCGGTGGCGTTATTGCTGGATTATTTTGACCGTGTAACACGCTAGAGGATACTGGTAGCCATTTCGGTAGTTTATAATGGCTGGTGAAAACTAAACCAGCGCG
>CAYQVT010000157.1:3814-8622 GCA_964420885.1 uncultured Gammaproteobacteria bacterium | reverse complement strand
GAGCTGATTTTTTAAGTATTTCCCCGATTAACGGGATACGTATTAATAGACGATCCATTGTGAATTGCAACTTTTGTGATCGGTTATACGCCGTCATAAAAGCATACACTGATCCAATCGCGATCCCGCCATAAATCCACCAGTATTCTTGCATAGCCTTCGACATGTCGACGATGATTCGAGTTAGTGTGGGCAAATCCGCACCAAAACCGGTGAATAATGTTTCAAACTGGGGTATCACGAATAGCAGCAGTAATACACTTACGATTCCAGCAATAACCAATACGATAATTGGATACATCATTGCAGATTTAACTTTGCTCTTAATGGCTTCTAATTTTTCGTTGTAAGTGGCTACGCGGTCGAGCATGGTGTCTAATTTACCCGATTCTTCACCAGCTTCCGTTAAGCTAGTGAACAATCGATTAAAATATAATGGAAATTTAGCAAGTGCTGCACTTAATGCCGATCCAGATTCAACATCTTTAGCAAGGTCAAGCATTAGTTTTTCCATCGAAGCACTTTCATGACCTTTCCCGACAGCGCGCAGAGTTTGAGCAACCGGAATTCCAGCACCAATCATGGTTGCCATCTGTCTCGAAGCAAAACTAATATCCACAGTTTTAATGGGTTTTGTATTCGAAAAGAGACTCTTAGTTTTACGCTTTATTTTGGTTACGCGTACACCACGTTGCCTTAGTAGAGCCCGAGCTTGGGACAGAGTAGGTGCCTCAATATCTCCTTTTATTTCCTGGCGTTTTTGGTTTACGCCGGCCCATTCGAATTCGCTGGTTTTACTTTTTTTTGCTGTAGCCATAATATGTATTTAATGTAATGGGCTTGCGAATAATCATCAACGTGGTTATAAGCTAATAATGACCGGATTTTAGTCGAAGCAACTTATTCGCGAAATTCTAATAAAAGTCTTATATTTCAACAGTGTATTATACGTTGGTCACGCGTTCAATTTCTTCTAATGAAGTAATACCCTCTTTTACTTTTATCAGGCCTGACATACGAAGGTCTATTATTCCGTCCTCTGTTGCTGACTGTTCAATATCATTTTCAGTACAACCCTCCATAATCATCGTCTTAATTTTATCGCTGATTGGCATGACCTGGAACAATCCCGATCGGCCTTTATATCCATTGGTGCAACTTGGACAGCCGTCTGAATGAGCCTCATACAAAGTAAACGTTCCGATCTCGTCAGTCTTAAAGCCTAGATCTAGAAGAACTTTTTCTGGTAGATCAGCCGGTTTGCGGCAATTCATACATAACTTTCGGGCCAGTCGTTGAGCAACAATCAAATGTACAGCGGACGCGACATTAAATGCGGGTACGCCCATGTTTAAAAGCCGGGTCAGCGTCGATGGTGCGTCATTAGTGTGTAACGTAGAAAGGACCATATGGCCTGTTTGGGCAGCTTTAATTGCTATTTCGGCTGTTTCTAGGTCTCGAATTTCCCCCAACATAATAATATCTGGATCTTGTCGTAGAAATGCGCGTAGCGCCCCAGCGAAATCTAATCCTGCTCGTTCATTAATATTGACCTGGGTCAATCCAGGTAAGTTAATTTCAACCGGATCTTCGACCGACGAAATATTTTTTTCAGGTGTATTCAGAGTATTAAGCGCAGAATAAAGAGTCACTGTTTTACCGCTACCGGTCGGCCCGGTAATTAATACCATGCCATATGGGCGATGGACAATTTGTCTATAGAGGTCCAATTGCCCCTCAGTAAACCCTAAAATTGATAAATCCAATTTAGCTGCACTGGAATCTAAAAGCCGAAGAACAACCTTTTCTCCAAAAACAGTCGGGAGCGTATTAACACGAAAGTCAAACACTTTCGTTTTTGAGATCTTGAGTCTTACTCGACCATCTTGCGGTGCTCGGCGCTCGGCAATATCTAATTTCGCCAAAATTTTTATTCTAGCTACGATTCGCGGTGCAAATGATATGGGTTGACCAGTGATTTTGTGCAATACACCGTCAACGCGAAACCGTATGCGGACTTCTTTTTCGAACGGTTCAATATGTATATCTGATGCTCCCTGATTTATGGCATCGACTAAAATTTTATTTACGTATTTAACGATAGGTGCTTCGTTGGGATCAAAGTCGTTATCGTTTTGAACATCAGGCTCATCGGCTTCAGATATGTCTAGTTCTAGATCACCTTCGCCAAGGAAATCTTCGAGTGAGTCCTCTTGTTGGTTTTCTAATTCTGATATGAGGGCTGTTAAAGCCGTCAACTCCGTTTGAATAGGGATGATTTGCAGGCCGGTCGCAAACTTAATTTCGTCTAGTGCGCTTTTATTTGTTGGGTCTATGGTAGCTACAAATAAATTTTTGCCATGTTTATACACTGGCAGCACGGTATGCCGTTCGACAATTTTACTATCGACATACTCCGTTGGAATACTCCCTCGATCCAGAGTCGAAATATCAAGTAAGGGGATGCCAAATCGAGTTGACATTTCTTTGTTATAAATGCCATTTGAAATAATGGACGATTCAAATAGAGTCGAGAGTGATTCTGCTGAGGATTTTCCAGAAAGAGGCAAGGAGGAAATATTTTCTTCCTCGATCAACTCTAGGTTGATCAACGTTTTAACAATAGGTGAAATGTTTTCAAGCATGGTAATATTCTCTTGTCATCAACCGTATCTGTACATTCGAACATGCATTGTAACTGTATTTCGAATCAAAATTGGTTAAAATCGATGATAATTTTATCGATTCTACTATTTCCATTGCATACCTTTAACTCGATTGAGCATGGTCAAATTCTGGCGACCCAGTGGATATGGACCTACAATAATGAACGACCACTTACAGCGATTGATGACATCTTACTCGTCATGAAACTGAATGCGCTTTAAATCTCCGATTAAAAATAGCAGTTGCGTACTTGGCGAGGGCTCAAAATAGTTGAGCGAGCGACTTTAACTTGGGTTGATTGATTTAATAACCGTAGGAACCTCGAACATATTGGAGGCATTCCACCCGCTGAATATGAATTACTGTATTATCAATACCCTGAGAAAAGCGAAGCTACATGACTCAGATAAAACTGCCTCTGATGAACCCCGAGGCGAATTATGGGAACACATCAACGTCTTGACGGCTTTCGTCGTCTCGTCGGTATCCGAAAAATTAAACTAAAAGCATTACTCAGTGATACATATTCTACTTGGAACCAAAGCTCAGTTAATAAAGATGGCGCCAGTAATGTCGGAGTTGAATAAGCAAGGCATTGATTACAATTTTGTATTTACCGGTCAGCATCGCGAAACGATAGATAGCATTCTCGATATATTTGGATTAAGAGGACCAGATATCGAACTCTATAGATCTCCTGAATCAACATCTCCTTTTGGTGTTCTTATTTGGTTCTTACGAGTTTGTATTACGCTTACGTTTAGTAAAAATAGAGTGTGGCGGGGTGACGTAAATGGGTATGTATTGAATCATGGTGATACACTTTCTACTCTATTGGGAACGCTTTTCGCAAAGTTTCACGGTCATCGCGCGTGCCATGTTGAATCCGGTTTAAGGTCTTATAGTTTGCTGCACCCCTTTCCTGAGGAGTTGATCAGAATAATAGTTCTTAAATTGAGTGATTATTATTTTTGCCCTGGCAATTTAGCAACTAATAATGTTAAAAAATATAATGGAGTTAAGGTTAATACGGAAATAAATACACTATACGATGCTTTAAGTATCGCATTGAATGGAAAATTCGAAATTGAAGTTGAAGTACCAAAAAATAAGTATTCGATAGTATCGATTCACCGATTTGAAAATATTTTTGACCAGAATCGATTCAGAAGACTAGTAGACATAATTCTTGAAGTTGCCGATCAACATCGATTACTTTTTGTATTGCATAATCCAACAAGGAGGCAACTTATTAAATTGGGACTTTTTGATTCTCTAAACAAACATCCGAATGTAATGTTACGAGAACGTTATGACTATTTTCGATTTATTAAACTTATCGAAACATGCGAATGTGTACTTACCGATGGTGGCAGCAATCAAGAAGAGTGCAGTTTTCTAGGAAAACCGTGCTTGATTCTTCGCAAATACACTGAGCGCGATGATGGTCTTGATGGATCTGCCGTATTATGTGATCTAGATAAAGATAAAATACTTGAAGCAATAAATAATCTAGAGGACTATCAACGTACCGAGGTAGTATTTGCGTTGTCGCCGTCGAAAATTATTGTCGATACACTTAAAGTCAACTCAAACAATAGTTGAGCATTAATCGGACTTGTTTGATAGAACCGCAATGTAATAGCCGGAAAACCTAGCCATAAATGTTCGACTTAGTATTTTTTCTAGAGATTTTATCATAGTGGATAAAAGTGGAATTTTATGTATGCTCGCGAAAGGTGTGATGATTCTAGCTCCGACTACTTTTTCTATATTAAATTGTCTGGAAATCAAGTTTTCTACCTGACGAGGCGTATGGTAATTTATATATACTGCCTTAGCCGCCCCTGACAATTTATTCGCAAGCCCTTTAAAACTTATAGGGTTATAAAACTCCAATACAGCAAAACCACTAGGTTTTAATACTCTTGATATTTCATGGATGGCTTTTTCTATTTCTATTACGTGTGGTAGAACCTTGAACGAATAGACAACATCGAATGAGTTGTCAGGGAATGGGATTGAGATTGCGTTTCCTTCGACAACATTGAGGTTCAGTTTTCGGGCATTTTCAAGCATTCCCGAAGATAGGTCCATGCCCCATGCTTCAGACTGTCTTGATAACTACCTTCATAGTTTTT
>CAYQVT010000157.1:0-3804 GCA_964420885.1 uncultured Gammaproteobacteria bacterium | reverse complement strand
GCAAAACCCGATACGTTTTTAAGAATAATCCCTGTTCCGCATCCTATTTCGAGAGTTCTTTTACCGTTACCAATTTCGGCAATTACGGAAGTTTCGATTTCATTAATAAACGAATAATAATATGTGTTGCTTCGCTCCAAATGATAATCAGTACCGTATTTATCGTAATACTTTTTAATTGTTTTGTAGTCAGGCATGGTTTTTTTCTATTTGCAAAATCCTAATCGCTTGCCGATGAATATTAAAGCTTGACTCCACAGTGTGTTTGGCATTTTTGCTTAAGTCGTTATAGCTACTACTGTTACCTTTTAAACACAGTATTTTGTCTTCAATTTCATCGATCGAATTTGCATAATAACCGTTATACCCATCAATTAATATCTCGTTGATGGCTGAATTCTTGCTCGATATGACTGGTATACCTAAAGCCATCGCTTCAATGGCGGACTGAGCAACACCTAGCACCGTAACTCCAGATCGATAAGGTAATATTAATAGTTTACAACTAGATAATATGGGGATAGGTTCGTTGGTAAATTTATGATGTTCGACGTTTTTAATTTTTTGAATTCTTTGCGTGAGATCAGAATAAAATTTTATATTGCTATTTCCAGGAGAATGCCCGGCAACCATTTTAAAATGAATATAGGGTAAACGCTCAGCTAAATCGACAACTATGTCCGCTCCCTTGACATATGATAGGTGACCCATAAAACAAACTGAAAAGTCATGCTTGCCAGTAATAGAGGCTTTGTTGAAAAGGTGTAAAGCTTTAATATCAGTGCCGGGAACTACCACTGAACAAGCGAATCTGCTTAGTCCAATTTCATCAACTATTGATTTATTTGTACATAAGACTAAATCAAATGCTTTAAGTAGTTTTCTGAAAAGCGTTTTTTCATTTTTAGATAATTCTAGATTTGTCGTTTGATAGAAGAATGTCTTTTTTAATGTTCCAGCGATGAGTGATACTACTAGCCACCAAGCAAGTATGATAGTACCTCCACTTATACTAGAAAATATGATTACCTTATCCGGCGAAAACTGTTTTTTAATGTTCCTTAATTCAACTGGCCAAAGTTTGTTAAATTTGTAGATCTGCAATCCAGCGTCGTCGATATAAAACTCCGATTCTCCTTTGTTTTTTATGCAGGCGATTCGAACCTCATGACCTTGTTTTAAGAATGAAAAAATAAATTCACGTATTAAAGAAACAACTCCGGATGGCCTGTCCATCGGGTGAAAATGGCGAGTTAATATTAGGATTTTCATTGCGCTTCTGGCTTGTTGAGGGACTTAGTACTTACGTATGCCGCAGCCCCACCTACAACGATTATGACAAATATCGAAGCTGCACGGTCAAGTAATGACGCCGTCAACGCAGTGCCAATATCAATTCCGAAGAGAGAGGAAATGAGAACGGTTGCCGCCTCTCTTACTCCGATGTTTCCTGGTGTAAAAGCCCAGCTTAAGCCAATGCCAAGTGAGCAAAATAGTATACAAATGTTGGTTAAACTTAGAAGCTCACCAACCGCGAGAAAAGATAACCATAACCTTAATCCGCTGACCATATTTAACAATATGACTAGACCGATATACCAAATTACCAAGTTCGGTTTATCCAACCAAAGCCTAACACCTCGATTTAGTCGAAATAAAATCTCGCTAGCAATATTTAATTTCGAGATGAATAGTAAAATAAAAGACAGGGCTACGATTGCGATTCCGATACATTCTATTTCTATTTTATATAAGAATGAGGGGAAATCGTATAGCTCTATCTCGGTTTGAAATATAGCAATTAAGAGCATGACAGCAAGAATGGTCATTTGGACAACTTGGCTTGTGACTACCACAAAAACGTAGTTCTTCCATGAAACATTATAGTGCTTCTTTAAATATAAACCTCTTATCCAAACCCCGCCTTTCAATGGTAACACTGTATTAAAGAAGGTGTTCATAGATGTATAGTTAAATGAGAGTTGGAACGGCAGATTAACCGATACAACCTTCATAGATGCTTGAAACATAAGCGCTAATAAAAAAAATATTATGAGCGATAAAGTTAAGAGCTCAAGCCAAATATGCCAGCTTATACTTGCAAAGTTCTGATAAGCAGTTTCTGCATGTTCTGCGTTTACAAACTTAAGTATCAGATAAATTGTTCCAATGCATATTCCAAATCTAATAAGTTTATTGACCATTTGTAGCGTATGACTCGGTTTTCGATGATATCTAATTACTAAAATAGCTATTTTTGATGAGAGTTTGCTTTTCTTATTACGCGAAGTTGATCTATTTACATGATTAACTATGGTAACTTAATTTATCAAACTCTATCGGTTTTCGAAAATATCGAAACGTAAGCTTATTTCTGAAGGCAATGGACTATCGCTTATGTGGTATTTGTGTAAATTTATTCCCTATAAATCAAATTTGTTATTTGTTCTGATACAAGTCCGATTAAAAATATTATTACCGCGCTCGTAAGGAGTAACGCACTCATGTTGGTGAATCTCGTTGCAGTAATGAATGTATAGCTATAATAGCTCAGGCCCAGTAAGAAATGCGCTGCCGAGATAGGTAAAAAAATCTTTAAAGGGGAATATAGAGTTCCAATCTTGAAGATAATGACAAGGAATTTTAAACCGTCTTTCCATATTTTGAGATGACTTTTCCCCAAACGAGGAGGCATGTCGATAGGGACATAACCCACGCTGTAACCCGCTCGAAAAAAGGCCATTGTGATTGTGGTCGGATATGAAAAGCCGTTAGGAAGCAAACTTATGAATTGAAGGAATTTTGCTTTCTGAACCAATCTAAATCCAGATGTAAGGTCTTCAATTTTATGGCCAACTATCCAAGAAGATAGTGTATTGTAAAGTTTATTGCCAAGATTTCTGGCTAAACTGGCTTGCGACTTTTTAGATGATCTAGCTCCAACGACCATATCGAAGCCGCTTGAGAATTTGTCTATCAATAGCGGGATATTACTAGGGTCATGCTGCCCATCACCATCCATGAATAATATAAAATCGCTTTTAGCAGCACGCGCCCCTGTCTTAATTGATGCGCCGTTGCCTTTTGAGTAAGGATGCGATATTACTTTACAATTATTATTAATGCCGATATCAGCAGTATCATCAGTTGAACCGTCATCGATTAAGATAATTTCTTGCGCACCTAAATCCTTAAGTTTTGGAAGAAGAGTTTTCAAACCTAAGCTTTCGTTTTTTGCTGGAATGACAATGGAAAATTGCATTAAGTGTATGTAATTTGTTGTTTTAGAAGAAATGTTGATGGATCACGAATAATCTAGTTTTAGTTTGGATGTCGATAACTAAGACGCCACTCTAAGGTATATTGCCATAATCAAGTGATGAAGTTATGGATTCAAGCTTCCTAATCTCGTTTTGAAATAAAACGGGGTCGATATATTCTCCAGATCTTAATTTATGTAATTCTGTTAAAGCTTTGTCTTTGTACTTTGACTCAAAGGTCAAGGCGTTTATTGATTCAAAGAGATAAAAAGTTACTCCTGTCATTCGAAAAGCACTTTTGAGTAATTCATGCCCCTCAAGATAAAATCCATCTTTTACAACTAACATCGCTTTTGTCGCATACAAATGACCTAATAGCGCGCGTTTCGTCTTTTTTTCCTCTAAGTCGATCATTGTGTTAACTAATTCATGTAACTTTCTAAGGTCAATATTAGTACAATTGTTTCTCGTATGCGTTTGCGTGAGTGTCGACGCGACGTTCGCATCTTGTACACTAAATCCTTTATTTTTAATGATATTTATC
>CAYQVT010000156.1:0-8672 GCA_964420885.1 uncultured Gammaproteobacteria bacterium | reverse complement strand
AATGGCATGCCGAATATCAGTATCACAGCAGGTAAGGCAATCAGAACCGCACCTGCCGGCACATCTGAACCTCCTGTATCGAAGCTAAAGCCTTCATCAAGCTTCTCTACCAATTTGGCCTTTTCTTCATCGTTTAAGGATGCCAGTTCAATCTCTAATTCGTCTCCCACTTCGGAATTGAATTTGCTAATGAATTCAGTGACTTTTTTTATTTTTTCATCCGCGTCAATTTCGTCGTCGAAATTAACATCGATTTTCAACGTTCCCTCGGATTTTTCTTCAGCTTGAAGCACCGAATCCTGCGATGCTGACTCGTCTTGTGCAAACGTTTGGGCCGACAAAGCTAGGGCCAATAGTGAGCAAATTATTAGTAAATGTTTCATAGTGTTTCTCCAGTTTATACAAAACGCCTGTAATGACGTTCTCCTAAGCTTAGATGCGCCCTTTTAATATTCGGATTCAATTTAATAAAAAAAATTTAACACTGATATATGAAATGGAAATATCTCTACTTAGTTTATTATTATCAATAACTTATACTACTATTTCGCCACGCATAAAAAGCCTTGCATGACCGGCGATGCCAACGCGATCTCCATCAACATGACAAAACACCTCTCCTCCTCGAGGTGAGACCTGTTTAGCCGTCAAGGATTGACGCCCCAGGCGTTGAGCCCAAAGAGGCGCCAATTGTGTATACGCCGAACCAGTAACCGGGTCTTCATCGATGCCCAATACCGGAAAAAAGCACCTGTTTACAAAGTCGTAGTCGCTGGACTGTGAGGTGACAATAACGCCGCGCGCATCAACCTCTGCAAGCATCGCTAGATTAGGCTGAACCGCCTCAACTAAGGCTTGAGAGGCAAGTTCAACTATGAGGTCTCCGCCTAAGTAACAGGCCTCGATATCACAGCCCAAAGCCTGATCTAAGCCAGCGGGGGTATCACATGGTACCGGCATCTCATTTGGGAAATCCATAAAGAAACGAGATTCTTCTCGGTGGACAGTCAACGGTCCGCTCAAGGAATTAAACGTAATTGATTTGCCCATGTAATCAAGTTCATTGAGTAATACAAAGGCACTCGCTAGGGTCGCATGCCCACAAAGTGCGACTTCGGCTTTTGGGGTAAACCATCGAATGTGGAAATTCTCTCCATCAGGTACAAAAAATGCTGTTTCCGCTAAGTTGTTTTCTTCAGCAATGGATTGCATCAAGCTATCATCTAACCAATGTTCCAATGGGCAAACCGCGGCTGGGTTCCCTTCAAACACTCGGCTGGCAAAGGCGTCAACCTGATATTGTTTAAGTCTCATATTTTGACGTTTTTCGATTGGGTTAATTCTTCGTTTATAATTAGCAGTATAAGTGAAGCGGCACAAAAAAAGCCCGCTAAATCCAGCAGGCTTTCCTAATTTTTGGGCTCTGAAAGTTCAGGCTCGTCTCTATGCGTTATCGCGCAAATGTTCTACCACTTTATCGCCAAATTCTTGAGTAGATAACATAGTCACTCCACTTCCAGTTTTTGACAGGTCTGACGTCGAAAAGCCAGCGGCGAACACACTTTGCATTGCATCCCATACATTACGGGCCTCATCAACCATACCAAAACTGTATTCAAGCATCATCGCCATCGAACCAATCATCGAATAAGGGTTCGCCATTTGTTTTCCGGCGATATCCGGAGCTGAGCCATGTGAAGGCTCATAATATGCTTTGCCATCTGGCCCCAAGCACGCTGATGGCATTAATCCTAAGGAACCCAAAATGCCACCGCCTTGGTCACTCAAAATGTCACCAAACATATTTTCCATTACCATCACATCAAATTGAGTTGGATTCAAACAGAGCGCTGTCGCTGCTGCATCTACCAGCGTATGAACAACTTCAACGTCCGCGTAGTCGGCCGACACTTCTTCGAGCACTTCATTCCACAATACACTGGACTTCAGAACGTTGCTCTTATGGATATTGTGTAATACCTTCTTGCGGCCTTGAGCGAGTTTGAAACCTTGGTGCAAAATATTACGAATTTGATCTTCGTCATACTCCAAAACTTCACGAACATAACGTTTTCCATTGCGATCTACGCCGGTTTCCTTTTCCCCAAAATACAGACCGCCAACCAATTCTCGAACCATGATCATATCGATACCCTCGCCAATTACTTCGGGCTTGAGTGGAGAAAAATGCGACAGTGCTTTAGGCAAATATACGGGTCGGAAATTTGCAAAGGTATCCAAGCGCTTTCTAAGAGGTAACAATGCGCCACGCTCCGGCTGTTCGTCAATTGGTATCTGTTTTGAGTCTTCGTGGTTCAAACCAATCGGGCCTTTTACTACCGCATCGGCCTCATCTACCAAGTCTTGAGTGGCTTGCGGAAACGAACTTCCATGAGTAAACCAGGCCCCGGCACCAAAAGGCGCTTCGACTAAATCAAACCCAACGTCGTTACGAGCTTCGATTACCTTAAGAACTTTAATCCCTTCTTCCATGATTTCTGGGCCGATTCCATCGCCTGCCAAAATGGCAATTTTGTATATAGTCACTTTTAATGCATTAGTTAGTTGTTCAGATCGCGCTGAATTCTAGCTGATTTTTTAGAGATCTCGAAGCCACTTAGCCCAATTAAGCAGCTTAATAGCTGATTAATTATTCTTTGTCACTGCTGTTTAGACGTGTGAGAGTTGTTTCAACATTATATGGTCTATAATTTCACGATCTAAACTAACCAAACAAAACCATGAAATCACAGTCACTCATAAAAAAAGCATTCGCGCTATTATTATTCGCCGGTTCAGCGACGATACCCTGGACAGTCACAGCTCAGGAAGAAGCCAAGCTTAGCTTTAAAACCGAAAAAATAACTGACACCATCTACATGCTATCGGGCGAAGGTGGCTTTACCGGCGGCAATGTGGGCTTAAGCGTCGGTGCCGACGGTGTCGCAATGATTGACAATGGCGTCTCAAGTGTCATCGAGATTTTGAAAGCTGAAATTGCCGAGATAACCGATCAAAACATCGACTATATGATCAACACTCATATTCACGGTGATCATATCGGCAACAATCACGTCTTTGGCAGCGACGGTGCAAAGATCGTAAGTCACGAAAACCTCCGGGAGTCTTTGCTAAAAGATGAAAAAAATAGTGGTACGGCCTCGTTTCCTGTATTGACCTTTAGCGACCGAATGACAATTCATCTGAATAATGATGCGGCAAAGATTGTACATTTTGCCAACGCACACACTGATGGCGATGCCGTTGTACACTTTCTCAACGATAACGTACTGCACACCGGTGACATCATGTTTCACCAGGTGTTCCCCTTTATCGACAGCAATAACGGCGGCAGCTTAAAAGGCGTAATCAAGGCGTTGGAAGGCATCGCCTCAATGGCCGATGACGAAACCAAGATTATTCCTGGCCACGGTCCTTTAGCCAATAAAACAGACGTTCTAGGGACCGTAGCGATGCTAAAAAAAGCAAAGTCCTTAGTCGGCGAATTAGTCAAAGCAGGCAAAAGTGACGAAGAGATTCTCGAAGCTAACCCTCTAAAGCCTCTGGATAACTATAGCTGGGGCTTTATAACAACTGAACGAATGACCAAACAGGTTTTAACGGCGTTTAGATAAGAGCCTTTGGCACTGTAAAGAGTAATATCGATCTTGTTTGCGGTCGGCCATGATAAAAAATGGCCGACCGCGAGGTCATATCCTTAACTACCCTTAAACACTTAGCTCAACGTGGCTGATCAGAATGCCATTATTATCTGAATAGACCCATTCGCCACTGCGAATCGTATGACCTGCAAACGATACCGCGACGTTTAAATCGCCCAATCCACGCTTCTGTGTCTTCATCGGGTGAGTATTCAATGCTTTGACGCCTATTTTAGTCGCTGCAATTTCATCGCAATCACGAATACAACCATTAATCACCAAGCCAGCCCACCCATTACCGGCCGCCTTTTCAGCCAACATATCGCCGAGTATGGCACGTCTTAATGATCCACCCCCGTCCATAACGATCACCCGACCCAAACCCTCTGTGCCCACCAATTGCTTGACGATTGAGTTGTCTTCGAAACATTTGATTGTCACCGCCTCTCCGTAAAAACTGTCCAAGCCACCGTAGTTGCTAAAAATAGCGTCGAGAACACGAACCTTGCCTGCGGCAATATTGTCTTCGTATGCGTCGCACAGGTCTGGAGTAGAAATGGGTTTCACTGATTATTCCTCACGGCTTTCGCCTAACGTTAACGTGTTCAAATGGACAATGGCGGCAGGAGTTGCCACAACAGCGACCGCGAGCAAGATGATACGCTTCGGTAAGCACCATTAAGCCCTCTTCCATATAATAATGTAAATTTTCTTCGAGGGTCGGAATCGGCCAAGAAACCGTTTCGTTGTTCAGTACTTTAGCCTCTGAGGCAGGCTCAGAAAAAGTATTATTATCTTTCATAACAGGATCTGCTCTACTATCGCTTAGGTACTTCGGCGATATTGACCACCTACTTCAAAGAAGGCGTCGGTTAGCTGGCCAAGAGAGCAATATCGCACGGCCTCCATCAACGCTTCGAAGCCATTGCCGTTGTCGCTGATGGTTTGCTTTACCATTGCCAATGCCTGATCTGATTTATCCGCGTGTCGAGCATGAAATCCGGCGAGCCGGTCTATCTGGCTTAATTTTTCAGCTTCAGTGGAACGCGCTAATTCTACAGTGAATTCTTCTTCCTCGGTGTCGGGTAGAAAAGTATTAACACCAATAAGAGGGTAACTCCCATCGTGTTTCTTAGTTTCGTATTTCATCGACTCTTCTTGGATTCGACTACGTTGATAGCCCGTTTCCATAGCACCTAAGACGCCTCCTCTATCTGAGATTCGCTCAAATTCTTGCAAAACAGCCTCTTCAACCAAATCAGTCAGTTCGTCGATAATAAAGGCACCCTGACTCGGGTTCTCGTTCATAGCCAAACCAAACTCTCTATTGATAATCAACTGAATGGCCAACGCCCGTCTTACCGATTCTTCGGTTGGGGTAGTAATAGCTTCATCATAAGCATTGGTGTGCAAACTATTACAATTGTCATTGATCGCCAATAACGCTTGCAGAGTCGTGCGAATATCATTGAATTGCATTTCCTGCGCGTGCAGTGAGCGCCCCGAGGTTTGAATATGGTATTTGAGCTTTTGACTTTTGGCATTTGCGCCGTACTTTTCACGCATGGCCACCGCCCAGATTCGACGAGCAACTCGACCTATCACCGTGTATTCAGGGTCCATCCCGTTAGAGAAGAAGAACGACAAATTACCCGCAAAATCATCAATATGCATGCCGCGCGCTAAATAGGTTTCGACAAAGGTAAAACCGTTAGACAAGGTAAACGCGAGTTGCGAAATAGGGTTCGCCCCAGCTTCGGCAATATGGTATCCGGAAATCGACACCGAATAAAAATTACGTATCTCGTTATCGATAAAATACTGTTGAATGTCGCCCATCATTCTGAGGCTAAACTCGGTCGAGAAGATACAGGTATTCTGGCCTTGGTCTTCTTTCAAGATATCGGCTTGAACGGTGCCTCGAACTTGCTTCAAGGCGTTTGATTTTAACGCCGCAAATTCTTCCGGACTCGGCTGCCTATCATTACTCGCGATAAAACCATCTACTTGTTGGTCTATCGCAGTATTCAAAAACATCGCCAAAATAGTCGGCGCTGGACCATTGATTGTCATCGAAACCGAGGTTGATGGTGCGCACAAATCAAAACCATCAAATAGTTGTTTCATGTCATCCAAAGTTGCCACCGAAACACCGGAATTACCGATTTTACCGTAGATATCAGGGCGCGTAGCAGGGTCGAAGCCGTACAGCGTAACCGAGTCAAACGCAGTAGAAAGGCGATTCGCCGGTGCGTGCTCAGACAGCTTTTTGAAACGCAGATTAGTGCGCTCGGGATCACCCTCACCGGCGAACATTCGAGCAGGGTCTTCGCCCTCGCGTTTAAATGGGAAAACACCGGCGGTGTAAGGGAAAAAACCGGGTAAATTTTCGCGCTTCATCCACCTTAACAATTCACCGGCATCGCGATAGGTCGGCAACGACACACGCGGTACAATTGTTCCAGAGAGACTTTCGCGTGTAAGCTCTGTGGTAACTTCACGACCATTAGGCAAGGTATCAATACGCGTCTTACACTGATATCCCTGCTTTATCGATTCCCAATTACTGAGTAACTGCGTATTTTCACGGCTAAGCTTTTCGCTTCGTTGCTTAATAAGCGCCATCAATTCCGCGCTATCAGAGCTTAACAAAGACTGTGACGTTTCAAGTGCTTGACGCTCACTGGCGATCAAGGCTTGTTGTTCGGTCTCAGCATGATAAGCACGTACTGACTCGCTGATCTCCGCTAAATATCGTTGACGCGCGCTCGGTACAATCACTGAACGTTCTGATGGCACGCGATTATCATTAAATGCTAACTGAGATGCCCATTCGCGCAGGCCCTTATTTCGCAATACCGACAATAGTCCATGGTAGGCAGCGGTTACGCCGTCATCCCCAAAACGCGACGCGATTGACCCAAACACTGGCAATTCATGCGGCGCCTTATCCCAAGCTTCCTGATTTCGTTGTACTTGCTTTGACACGTCGCGGAGCGCGTCGGCCGCACCCTTACGGTCAAATTTATTGATCACTATCACATCGGCGAAATCGAGCATGTCTATTTTTTCTAACTGGCTCTGCGCACCAAATTCAGGCGTCATAACATACATAGAAGCGTCGACAAATGGCACAATACCAGCATCACCCTGCCCTATCCCCGGCGTCTCTACAATGATCAGATCGAAATCAAAACACTTTACCGCAGCGATGATGTCGGTGAGCGATTCCGGCACTTCACCGCTCGACCCTCTGGTCGCGATTGATCGCATGTAAATATTGTCTTGGTAAATCGAGTTCATGCGAATTCGATCACCCAATAGAGCGCCACCGGTTTTGCGGCGCGTAGGGTCTATTGCCAACACAGCGATACGCGCACTATCATCGGAATCAATTCTAAAACGGCGAATCATTTCATCGGTCAACGATGATTTACCAGCGCCACCGGTGCCTGTTATGCCTAACACCGGAGGTTGCGCCGCCGAGGCTAACTTTAGTTTCGCCATTGATCCCGGCTCAATTTGCTCGGTTTCGATAGCTGAAATAAGTCTAGACAGTGCTAAATAGTTGCGAGGTTCCTTGCTTAGATCGTCAAACGATAATGCGCTCATTTCTAAATCTGAACACCGATTCACCATATCCTGAATCATGCCTACCAAGCCGAGCTCCATCCCGTCTTGTGGTGAGTAAATTCTGGCCACTCCATAATCGTGAAGTTCCTGAATCTCATCAGGAATAATCACGCCGCCACCACCGCCGAATACCTGAATGTGTTCAGCATTGTGTTCCTTGAGCATATCGACCATGTATTTAAAATACTCTACGTGGCCTCCTTGATATGAACTCAAGGCAATACCTTGAACGTCCTCTTGCAGCGCCGCTTGAACCACTTCCGCGACCGAACGGTTATGCGCTAAATGTATCACTTCGACGCCTAGCGATTGCAAAATGCGTCGCATAATATTGATAGACGCATCGTGCCCATCGAACAAACTTGCCGCCGTAACAAATCGTAATGGTACTTTTTGAAAATGACTGGCGGAATTGTCGACTGCTTTAAGTTTCGGATTATTCATGGTTAGAATCTACTTTAATAGACGCATCATTGTGTGTTTAAGACCATCGTGTAAGCGTTTGGTTTCTTTAATTTTTTCGGGGTTTGCAAGCCAGTAATAAACAATACCAATTATCGAAGCACTGAATTGTGCGGCAATAATATCGGCGTCACGCTTTTCATCGTCCCCGGTATTCGAATCGTTTAATACCCAGTTAACGACATCCTGAAATCGGCGCTGATGAATCTTTCGAATGGTATTACTTAATTCAGATTTGGCATTCACCGACTCAAACCAAAGCGTATAGAAAGCGCGTAAATTGGCGGGCGCATCAACACAAAATTGATAATGCTGATCAACCGCTTTTTCAATTGCCGTATAGCCCGATTGGTTTTGTGTCGCCTGCTTAAGTTGCTCCAACCAAATATCGCCAACGCGAAGAACAACAAAATTGAACAAATTATCTTTCGATCCAAACCGATGACTCGCCAAACCTCGGCTATAACCTGCCGACACACCAACATCACTGAGTTTGGTTGCCGCTGGGCCATGTTTATTAATCAGCATGACGGCGGCATCAAACATACGCTGATCCGACATTTCGGTACGCTCGGCTTGAGTCGGCCGAACATTTTTACGAGATAATGCGTTGGACATCGGAGTAATCGCTATCCGAAGGCGCTTGGGCTGAGTTCGCAACCTATATCGGCACCGGCTACCACTGCATCACCATAGGCGGTTGCGCGCGGCAACATCTGGTTCATGTAAAACCTCGTAGCAAGCTGTTTGTTCGCGTAAAACTGAGCATCGCCTTGATTTGCGTCTAATTTATCTTGAGCTAGACCGAAGGAACGAAGGTGATACCACGCACCACACACATAACCCATTTGCATTAAGAAGTTATAGCTAATGGCGCCTTCAAATTTGGCGTTACCCGCCGAATTATCCAGGATA
>CAYQVT010000155.1:0-8678 GCA_964420885.1 uncultured Gammaproteobacteria bacterium | reverse complement strand
ATTGAAACGGTCCTACTTCACCCGATTGGGTGATTCTTCAGGGTCGACTAATTATGGTGTGAGCTTTCCTATATTCGCTCGGGTTATTGTAAACGGGGAGAAAGAACACCCGCTTTTTACATTTCTTAAAAATTCTGCACGAGGACTCTTTTGGAGTAGGCGTATCAAATGGAACTTTACAAAATTTTTGGTGGATCACGAAGGTAAGGTAATTCGCAGATATGCGTCTGCGACAAAGCCCGAGGTAATACGCAAAGATATAGAGCCATTATTGGCCGATATTTGATGTGATTTAGTAATCGTTGAAGGTGGCGACACGATTTTTTCGAACCGAAAGAAGTAATAGAATTTGGGCCTTAAGGTTGGAACGGAGTTATCAGATTCTTACACTCATAGTTAATTACCTACGTAAGTGTAATGGGTCTTTTATGGGTTGTAGTTTTTATCCGACTTGGTGCTATCTCAACTGCGTTTTGTTAAGTGATCTCTAATTCGTTTGAGTTTAAATTTTAATTTACGAGCTATTATTCGCAGTCGATACTTGAGTTTTAACTTGTTTTTCGATGGGTTTGCTTTTGAGACCGCGTTGATGAGTTTGATATCGTCGAAATCTTTTGGCTCGCCACGAGCTTGTTTGAATGCCTTTAGTAAGGGCAAACTTACGTGCCTAATTCCATTGAAATAGAAGTGATGATTAGGGTTGAGAATTATCTCGCTTACCGGGAGACCAAAAAGAAAACTATCTTTGTTGTGGCTATCAAAACAATGATTTGTTGGTATTTTCGACACATCGTCTAAGTGAATGAAATCGACATCAGATGTCTCTCTAAGGCCGTAAGAAGACAACACCGAACCACCGTTAACGCATATTGAGTTCTCTTTAATATTGTGAGTTTTAAGCCATGCCTTGAACTTTTTTAGGTCATCTAAATGATTTTGAAAAGCTGATAATTCCGAGTAATTTACCGAGTGAATACTATTGTTGTTGAAAAAAAGCTCTCCCAAAAGTAACGCTTCTTCTTGCGAGTCAGAACAGTGAATGGAATGCTTTCCTAGTTTGACTTTTTCCCTTATAAGTTCTTTTAGTTTTAGTGCATTATCAGCTGATGTACTGGCTAAATAGACTCTGACAATCCCTCCTGAATCACCAAAGCAATCATGTGCTTTAGAGCGGGCGCCGTAAAAATCGTTATCAATATTTCCTAGCCACGGCTCATTTTGATAAATTGTTTGGATCGCATTAATACTCCCGAGCGACGAAAGAGTTAGGTCCTTGTAGTAAAAGACTTTTGATTGCTGTTGAAATAGATGGTCAATATCTTGGTAGTATTTTTTGCTTACCGGGTAGGTGATGAAAACAGTAGAGTCTGCGTTATATTTGATGAATTCTAAAGCCGCTGCATCCATGACGACTTCTGGTAGGCCATTTTTTCTAAAAAATTTGAAATCATAGGTAAAACCTTCGGAGTTTGTGTCTTCAGTTTCCACATCGATGCCTAATGCAATTGCCGACGATAAACGGTGCGCTCCGTTTTGCGGTACCTTATTAAGGTCTACTGGTATTAGCCCATATTCAGAGTCAAAGCCCGATGCGTTCATTGACTTTATTAGATGGTTAAAATTTTTAAGAAACATCTCTGGGCTATTTTTGCCCGATCTGTCAGGTTCGCTGAATCCGTTGAACACATTTATATGTTCAAGGTACGCATCCTTTGCCCATTGAGAAAGTTCATTCTTCAATGATTCTTTTGCATAGATTAGTTTGATGAAAATATCAAAACGTTTGGACAATTCTAAACTATCTGGTGTTACACGATTGTTCATAATTATCTAAAACGTCAGTCTGTGAGCTAGCTTTTTAATGAAGCTAAATCGAAACTGTTGTCGTAAAATGCTTTCTTTAGTTGTCATGCGTCCTAAAACTAGTCGGCCAACCCCCCAAGTCCAAGCTTTTGCGCGTATTCGAAAGAATGAGAATGAACTGTTTTGTGCGTATAGAGGTAAGAAATGAAGTCTTGCAGCCAACCGGTCCGCTCGATGGGTCCCTTCTAAACCCTTATTAGCATGCTCTGAGTTAGGCATACCACCATGCTCACCGAAATTTCGAAATGGGACAAAGGAGTTTACACCTCTAGCTTGAAGAAATTGGCGTAGACGAGTATCCCAAGTCGAATAGTTATTTAGAGTGTCGTCATTAATAATGGTATTTGCGTATTCAATTAAAATTTTTGCAGCTTTTGGATTCAAAAAATACGCAACCGTTGAACCTGAATGTCCTCTTAGGTATCCGCCATCGAGTAAATCATAAACCTCGATACCGCATGCATAAAGGTATGCAAATGACTCGTTTTTCTTTTCTGGTGGAAAAGGTGTGGCTAGTTTGCTAAATCCGACTACTGGTACGAAGTCGGATTCGACGACGATGACATTAAAATCAGCGTTTGCCACTTTCTTCCAAATACTTAAATGATTTTGTAGGCACTTTATACTCGACGAGACGTCCACACTGTCATTTGGGATTTGCCGATTGACTTTAACATCTAATCCTTCGGTTTTTAGCGCACCCTCCAATTTGCTTATGTCTTCGTTATGGCAAACGATATAGGCGTATTTAACGGTGCTTCCAATTTGAGGCATACAGGACAAGAGTGCTGATAGAGTTATAAGCTGATTATAACTAACAAAAACACTTGAATGAAATAAGAATACTGTAATCCCATGGTTGGCTAGGAATTGTAGATACGGTTTCAAATATCGATTCTCTTCGGACTTTCTGCCTAAAAAAGTGGACACTTTATTCACTCGAGGAGACAATAGCCTTACTCGGAATACTTCAATACTTAGAGTCAATATGAACGAACTACCAAACGCGGCCGCAGAGATTATTCAAAAAATTATGCTTACCGCTAAGTCTGCAGTTCCTGAATCTTTGAGTAACGATGTTCGAGAGAATATTAAGGCCGCGATTCAGGATGTGATTAGTGACTTGGATGTCGTTAGTCGAGAGGAGTTAGATATTCAGAAAGCCGTTTTAGAGAAAACTCGAGCCAAGGTTGATGAAATGGAAAACGCTGTTTCTGAGCTAGAGAAGAAGTTGGATTTGTAGTTTTTCTAGGTCGTGTAGATAAGCCTAGTTTTGGGATTGGTTAATAGGGCATTATTCGTTCATGATCCCCCCAGTTGCCTGTGCAGTGGTTGATAAAGGCATGTTTAGGATAAATAGTATGCTCGACATATTAGTGCTATCGAGCATATTAACAACCCTTGATTCAAATCTAACTCCGATGGATTAGACGACTTTGTAATAGGCTCTAGCTAACTATCGAATTTAGAAATCACTTTGATAGGTTAGCCAATTCTTATCACGAACCGATTTGTTAAATGAGAACTTACTTTTGTCGATCTTTGTGTCTTTTCTGGCGACGCTATCATTTGTATACAAGTACAATTTTTCATCCCTGACTAGAAATGATTCAGGGTCTGATTCAACAATCTTATTTTTGCTCAACGAATGCGCGCAATAACCACCGTATTGTGGGGAAAATTTTTCAGGATCAGATAAAAACTTATCGCGATTCTCCGCTGACGAAAAGTGCCAGGTTCTGTTTAAATACTCACAGCTGTGGACAGCAACACCTTTTACCGCTTTACCGTCATCAAAATAGGCTACTGGGTCAAACCCATCGATCGCGACGCCATCTTTGTTAGCTTGAACAGGCACTTCCGCTGGCATAGGGCTAAATTGTGGTTCAATTTCTTGACTCTGTTGTGCGCTGATCGACAGTGTTAAGAGCAGTGCAAAAAAGCCGGCAGCTTTAGTCAAAGTAGTTATTTTTATAGTCATTATTATTTGTTTTTTATTAGTTTTACCAGGGTTTTCCAGCTTAACATAAGTTAATTAGATGAAAAGTTACAGCATCCAAAAGCTCTATCATCATTCGGCAATTTTATCGGTAAGCAATAGAATAAAGAACAAGGCTTGAATTACCTAAGCCACCATAATGAAATCATGAAGTTCTTGATACCCAGCACGAACCAGGCTTGATCGAATTTTATCTCGAGCGCCCCACGACCGTACTGCGATGAGAACGAGTGGCTGAATCACCTTCAATTCATTATCGCTTGGTGAATCGCCCACGATATAAATTGGTTTTCCATGTTTTTTGCGGCCGATAAGTTTTGGGTTAACATCAATAAATGCGGTGACGACTAGCCCGTAACTTAGTATAAAACGGTGCAATTTAGTCCCAGTTGGCCCAGTGCCCCAAATGACACACTGTTTCACCCCTTTTGAAAGAAGTACTTTACTCAGATAATACGCTTTGCATTGTAGAAAATGTTTGATGCTATAACGGCTTTGGGTTCTTGAGGTACGATTTGGATAGTCACGCCACCTCAATAGAACTTGGTTTTGAGGTTTGCAAAATGTATAGCCTGCAAGATGCGCACGACACCACAAATCGTAATCCTCTGGCCAGGGTGAATCATGGTAGCCGCCCAAGGCATTTAGACATTCTGTGTGCATCATCGCAGTAGGGTGCGGTATGCAGCTTTCAATCCAAAAGTTCTTCTCAATTTGTTCAGGGTTTAGTTGTTGGTTTATCCATTCTTGATAGCGGCGATAACCACCACCGATATCGGTATCATCGCGGAACAATTCGATTTGAGATCCGACAACAGTATTCTTAGGAGAATCAAGTAACAGTTTGAGTTGAACTTCCAATCTATTTTCGAGGGAAATATCATCTCCGTCCATTCGAGCAATAACGGAATGCTCTGCGTGTGCAATGCCTTTGTTTAGGGCAGAAACAATGCCTCGTGAGTCAGACTGAATGACTACTAACCGTGAGTCTGGTGGGAGCATTTCAATTGCTCCATCGTCTGAATGATCGTCAATTAGGATCAATTCAAGCTTGGGGTGAGTTTGGCGCAAAATGCTCCTGACAGCAGCGGACAAGTACGCACCCGCATTATGTACTGGCATTATTACACTGATGCCTTGATCAGCGTAAGGGCTCATAAATTGTTAACTATTCAGCCAATACACCACCACAACTGCTGCCTGCACCGGCGGTGCAGCCAAAGCAATGTCGATTGGTTGCAATTGGTGCTCCAGCGACTTGGTCGATTACTATGTCCCACAAGTATCGTTCTCGGTCGCCACTCATTGGTATTTCGAGCATCTGGTTAAAATCACAGTCAAACACACGGCCTTCCCAATCTAGATTAATCAGACTTTTACACATCAATTGATCGACCGTCATGGCGTTGAAATTTGTGACCAATAGCTGTTGATAGTCATCGAGTTCACCATCTCGTTTTAAAGCATGGGCAAAGCGGTTTATTGGGATATTCGTGATCGCCAGTAAACTCGAAAAAGCAATGCCAAAGTGGTCACCAAGCATACGTCGATAGTCTTCTTCCAAGCCAGCTTGCGCCGGTGGTAAATGAGCTCCTACAGGATTATAGACCAGGTCTAAGCTGAGCTTTTCTTCTTTGCCATAACCAAGTTCATTTAACATTTGCAGCCCTGCAATACTCTTATCGAATACGCCTTTGCCTCGTTGTGCGTCAACGTTGTCTTCTGTATAGCAGGGCAGTGAACATACTAGACGAATCTCTCTGTCCCGATACCATTGAGCCAAGTCCTCTTGCCCTGGCTCAAACAGCACGGTAATGTTGCAGCGCGAGGTAATTTGTATTCCTAATTCAATCAAGGCATCGCAAAATTGGCGGAAATGCGGGTTAAGTTCAGGCGCCCCTCCGGTCAAGTCAGCTCGTTCAATCTTCGCCTCTTTAGCCCATTCTAAGATTTTCTCCATCACCTCCCAAGTCATTATTTCAGTGCGCTTGGGACCGGCGTCCACATGGCAATGATGGCAAGCAAGATTGCACAATTTACCAAGGTTCATTTGTAGTTCGACCGGTTTCTCGTGAACCAGATTCAGTTCGTGGGCATTGAGTACTTCGTGAAAATGAGGCCCCGTCGTTGGAATGTTAATGGTGTTTTCGATCGCCACGTCATCAGGCACGAATTGGCCGTCTTCAAATCGAATGCTTTGTTCCAAAGGAATACTAATCTCGTTCATAAATATCGTGGTACTTGGTGTATCTTATAAGATGACCTTAATTGCACACTATATCATGCAAATAATACCGAAACGGTTGCGTGATGACGTTGTAGCGCGGCAGATTTGTAGCCAGGTGCTATTTCAGAGTTTCCATAGAATCCGATTAACGGCGTACCCGGAAATGCTTTTTTGAACGCTTCTAAGTCCATGTCGATGCCTCCGAAGAATTCCGGCCCGCGAGTCACATTGGCAAACATTAAGGCAAATTCGGGTTCTTTTGTCAGTCTCTGTTTGGCGAGTTCAAGTTCCTTGTCAATACTGGCTTGAGCTGAAGAAATATTTCGACGTGCCCAAAAAATGTAGTGACCCGCCTTTACTTCATCGGCCAGCGTTACCGTGTTCGCCTTATCATCAACCTCTAAGACATGAATCAGCTGATAGTGACCCTGCTCGATAGATTCCAGAGAACTCGTTTCCGAGACCGCACAAAATAAATCGAATGGTGAAGCAGTGCTGACGTGGCTCTCAATATTTTCGCAAGCACCCTGTAAGTCTATTTCACCCAACGTATTGCCCTGAGCTTGATTTACTCGCATGATCGGAGACAAACGTTCGATCCCTTCAGCCAAAACGAGTTCCGGATCGAGATCATTACTGAATGCGGTCTGGCAAAATTCTTGTTCGACTATTCGCCCACTTTGCCAAATTGAATAGGGCCCCTGCCCATATTCATCGCTGGTAACAGAACCGAATTGAGGTGAGCTGCAGGACTCAATGGCCATCTCAACAGCATTAGGGCTGGATAAGGTAAACACTAGTTTAGGTGTGATTCCTTGAGGTTTGAGAACTCTCAGTGGCTGCATGCTTAATGCTTGTGGAAAGACCATCGCTACGGCGCCTTCAACGTCGAGCAACCATTCTTCTTCTGTGAGCAGGCCCGCGGCACAACATCCGAATACCAACGGAGTGCCCGCCGCCTTGGCCGCTTCCTTTATCGCAGCTTGCGGGTTGTGAGCATAGCCATTGCTCAAGAACAGCAGTACGCTGCCCACGGTACAAGGTCTCATCTTGGCCAATGCATTGCTCACCGCTTCTCGGGCGTATTCATCTTTGGCTATGGCGCCGTAACTGGCGCCAGTGGCGATGCGTCGTTTAGTCATCGATTATCTTATCTTTGTATTCGCATAGGTCGCTGATAATGCAGGAACCACATCGAGGCTTGCGCGCAACACAGGTGTAGCGACCGTGCAATATTAGCCAGTGATGGGCGTCGACCAAAAAATCCTTGGGTACAAATTTCATTAGCGCTTTCTCGACTGCAAGCACATTTTTTCCAGGGGCAATTTTTGTGCGATTCGAGACTCTAAAGATATGTGTGTCTACCGCCATAGCTGGATGACCGAATGCAGTATTGAGCACGACATTGGCCGTTTTACGACCGACACCCGGTAGGGCTTCTAGCGCTTCTCTATCCTCAGGAACAATACTATCGTGTTTTTCTATTAAGATTTTGCAGGCTGCAATTACGTTTCTTGCTTTACTATTGTAAAGACCAATGGTCTTAATGTATTCGCTTAGTCCTTCTACTCCCAAAGCATGGATCGTTTCAGGTGTATTGGCGATGGGAAACAATCGATCAGTGACTTTATTGACACTGACGTCGGTCGCTTGAGCCGACAAGGTGACGGCCACTAACAACTCAAATGTTGAGCTATAGTTTAACTCAGTCTCGGGCTTGGGGTTGTCCCTGCGAAACCGGGTAAATATTTCTAGGCGTTTATCTTTATTCATTAACGTCAATTTTTCTAACGCTAAGATCCGCGCGCTTTTACACGGGCAATAGCCGCTGCGATGTCAGATTTAATTTGCTCACTGCCTTTTTCTTTTCGTAACTCTCTTAACTTCTTCATTGAGCTCTTTTCTTGTAGACGCTTAGCAATTCGATTGATCTTAGCGTTAGTTTGTTCGCGTGCACGTTGTGTGGCCTCGGGAGAATAGTCATCCCATCGCCAATTTAATTCAGGCAATTGGGTGTGATCGACCATTTCGATGCAATCCACTGGGCAAGGTTCTATGCACAGTTCGCAACCCGTACAATCGCGCTCAATTACGGTATGCATTAGTTTGGCGGCTCCGATAATGGCGTCGGTAGGACATGCTTTAATACACATAACGCAACCAATACAAACACCTTCATCTATTAATGCAAGTTGCTTAGGCTTATTTACGCCGAATTTAGGGTCGACCGCTTTGCCGAGTTTGCCTAACAAACTGGCCAAGCCTCGCACGGTTGTGTCTCCGCCCGGAGGACACTGGTTTATGTCAGCCTCGCCATCCGCGATGGCGACTGCGTAATCGTAGCAACGTGGATAGCTACACTGAGTGCACTGAGTTTGGGGCAACCATTCGTCAATGGCGTCAATTTGCGCGTCGCGTTGCATTAATCTTCCCTTATTTGACTCGCATACCCGCAGTTGCACCGTCATCGGGGCTTAGCACAAATAGATCTTCGCCTCCCGGGCCCGCCGCAAGTACCATACCCTCAGACATGCCGAAGCGCATTTTTCGAGGCGCCAAGTTTGCCACCATAACGGTCAATTTACCTAC
>CAYQVT010000154.1:6706-8683 GCA_964420885.1 uncultured Gammaproteobacteria bacterium | reverse complement strand
AGTCATTGAAATTTTCCCGTCGAAGTCTATTTCCATTGTTCCAACTGCATCGTCGGTATATGAATCAACCACATATCTTCGCTTCGCTGCAATCGATAAGAAGAAGAGCATGTGGCAACTCGATAGAGATGCTACAAAGGCTTCTTCTGGGTCGACATTTTCTGCAACTGAATAAGGTAAGGGAACAACGTGCGGTGAGGACGACGCTTTGATGCTTACACCACCATCAAAAATCCATACGTGCCCGCGGCTGTATTTGTTATCGGTATAAATTTCCGTGCGGTCTCTTACCCAATTTATTTTAGCAAAGTACTCTGACATTTTAACTCCGGATAGAAGCTGATTTAAGTGAATAGATCGAGTTCGAAGATAGACAATTTAGAACTCTTACTCCAAGGTTTGATTGGTTTCGACTGGCTATACACTAGGCGTGATAATATAAGCTTAACCACTTGGGATAAAAAATGAAATTACTCTTAATTACAATATCGCTGACCTTATTATTGTTTAACCATTCAACGGGTGCAGATGAAGGTGACACACCAAAAGTAAATTATCCTGAGGCGGAAATATTCCTGTTTGATTTGGATCTCGCGCTCCCACAAAACGCGCTTACAAATGGTAAGAATGTTACACAAAGAGCGGGATATGATAACCAACCGTATTTCACTAAGGACAGCGCATCGTTTGTTTATTCACGCGGGGACGATTATCAAACCGATGTGTATGAGTACTTTCTGTTTCCCGGTGAAACCAAACAGCTTACGAATTCTGCTGCAACCGAATTCTCACCGACGCCTTTTCCTGACAACGAATCTATTTCATTTGTCAGTAATCGCAATGCCAGTATTTGGTATGGCAAGCGAGAGGAAATTGATGAACCGCAATGGGCACAGCGTAGTAATGATAATCGCGAGCCAATCGGTTATTACGCTTGGAATCATGACACCGGTGATATTTTATTTTGGTCACAGTACGGCTTTAGCGTGACTCTTGTGCATGAGAGCTCTGACGACTATCATTTTGTTTCTGGTCATGCTGTACCGTCAACTCCACACGTAATACCGGGCACAAATAAGTTTAGCTTTGTGCACAGACAGACTAATGGTCAAGTTTGGATTAAGGAGTTTGACCCGGCCACCAAAGCCATTAGGCCGTTAATATCAACGGTTGGTTCAAACGCTAACTACGGTTGGGCTCCAGATGGGTCATTGCTGATGATTGAGAGGGACGTGTTGTATCGATGGCGCCAAGGGACTGGGAATGAATGGCAGCCGATAGCCGAATTATCGCAGCACGGAGTTAAGGGCTCAAATAGATTGGCTATCAGTCCCGATGGCACAAAAATCGCTATAGTTGGTTTAGCGAAGTGAGAATGGGACTCGAAATAAATATTTAAATAATACTCATTTCAAAACCCAGTTTGGGAAAATGCACGTGTAGGGTTCCAAAATCATCGGTCTCTCTAGCGAGAATCCAGCGAGATTCATCGTCGCCGACAAGTACTCCGTTAACTGAGTCTTTAGCGTAGTCGTTTGGTTGGATGCTTACGTGTTTACCGATCTCGGTTGAGTGGTTCATTGAGCCCGGGATTGCCCTTGGTTGTTGTTCTAGTGCTGTGTTGGACGCTCTTGCCTTGTTAGATTCCCGACGCTGACCATGCCCAATCTTAGACATGTGTTGGAACCAAGTGTTTATAGAATCAAAGCCTTCGAGTTTTTTCGTTCCTGAAGTCATATGAGAGAACCAAAGGTTATGATAAGCCGAGAAGTCGGCGATCGACGGTGACTCACCAAATAAGAAGCTCTGGTGGTCGAGGAGTGCTTCCATATTGTTATAATGTTCCTCAATGAGTTTGCGTGCACGTTCGCGTCCGATAGGTTTGACGGAGGACTTTTGTTGTATGCCCGCGCGATCTTTGATGAACTTAATGCCTTGAATCGGGGAGAATAGTTTAAATACGGCAATGATTGTTTT
>CAYQVT010000154.1:0-6696 GCA_964420885.1 uncultured Gammaproteobacteria bacterium | reverse complement strand
CCATGAAAATGGTCGTGTCTACATAGTGTGAAAAATCACGTATCTCGTCGCCACAGATTTCCATTGCTAATTCAGGTTTGTTGAACCGGGTAGCAAGCTCCGAGCCGATGAGTTTGGTATCGCAAAAAATATCAGCGCCAATTTGCATTATTGGTATGCGTCTATAACCGCCCACGAGAGGGTCAACGATTGAGCGTGGCGGCATTGGTGGCGATAGCACTGATTCCCATTCAGCGTCACAATATCCAAACATAAGTCTAATTTTCTCAGAAAACGGCGAGACTTCGTAGTGATGTAAAATGATACGCTTGTCCTCTTTTTATTGATCAAACTAAAGGTTTATGGCTCTTAATATGTTAATCAATTGGTCGTTTTTCTCCGTCAAGTACCACACCCCATACTTGAATACTGGGCCAATCTTTGGCTTCACTTGTGAGCGGGTTTTGCCCCAAGACAGTGAAATTCGCGCGTTTTCCTATCGCGATAGAGCCGATGGAATCTTCTAAACCTAATGACCAGGCTGCATCGAGAGTCACCGATTTTAATGCTTGGTAGATAGATAAGGCTTCGCTCGGTGTTGATATGTTTCCACTGCGAGTTTCGCGTGTCATGTGTACCGAAGCCGCTTGCATCGGATAGGGCGGAGCTAGCGGTGCATCGGAGTGAAGCGTTACAGGAATGGATAACCTGGCCGCTGACGCCAAGGGCGTCATAAATTGGACTCGTTCACCGATCGAGTCTCGATAATCATCACCCATTAGATAAACATAGTGACTGGCAGCCGAAATGCCGCCTTTTAGCTCGGCTGTGCGTTGCAGGTGCTCGGGTCTTAATAAACCTGCGTGTTCGATAATAAAACGTTGATCGGGGTTCGGGTACTCCGACCGTATTCGATCCATGGCATCGAGGGTGGCGGTTTGTGCGGCATCACCATTTGAATGGATGTGGGCATCTAGACCTAGTTCCCAATAGGGTTTAATCGCGGCTGACAATTTCTCCGATTTTGTTACCCACAAACCCAACGTACCTTTTGATTGGCCGGCCGTGTAGCCTGGTTGTTCTAATCTCATTGTTTGTGAGTAGAAGGCTGCATCGGTGAAAAACTTCACTTGCGGTAAGACCTGAGGGTCGCCACGACTTGCGGTCTTTGAGGCTAAAGATTTTACTTCTTGCGCCGCCTTATCGCCGTACTTTTTGGTGAACGCGCGATGCTCTGGCACCAGATAAAGGTGGTATGGATCTGACTTGGTGTATTCTAATAAATAATACGAATCTTCAAGCGTTTTACCGAAGAGGCCGTAACCCAGTTCTGCCACAGAGGTCACTCCCGCCTTGGCCAACATCGCTTCAAAACCACTAAAACCTTTGCCAATATTCGATGGGGTCAGCAGATGCAGACCCAGTTTTACCAATAAATATTCAGTCGCATCTTCGAAAATTCTGCCGGTTAGCTCGCCATTTTCGTCTAGTGCGATTCCTTCGTATTTTTCATGCAGGGAAGCGTCAACCTCAGCCCATTCCAGTGCGTGTGTATTCAAGTAAAAGTCGTGTCCTGAATAGTGCCAGATAAGCACAGGCCGACTGGATGATACGCTGTCTAGGTCTTGACGGCGCAGGTCGCCCTGAACCAAATTGTGATAACCATAAGCGATCAGAGGTTCCCCTTCGTCTAACTCTGAATCAAGCTCTTTGAGCCTATCTATTAAGGCCTGCTTGCTAGGAAGCCCTTTGACCAAACCATTTGGGGTTTCCATATCCCAGGGTGGCACAAATGGTCTCGAATAGATTAATGCGCCCAGGATCATGTGCACATGAGGATCAATCAAGCCTGGAATAAGAGTACTATCAGAAAACGTTCGATCTATTCCTGCGTTTGGGTATCGCTGCTGTAGGACTTGCTCCGATCCTAGATCCAAAATGTTCCCATTCTTCACGTATACTGCCTGCGCCTTAGGCACGCTTTCGTCCATCGTTACGATGGTCTTCGCGGAGAATATCACGCCATCGTTATTACCCTGACAGGCGGCTAAGCCAACGATTACGATGGCGAGAATTGAGGACAAAATTTTAGATTTCATATTTGGGCTTGACTCATCGTTTAAGTGTAGCGACTTCAAGTGATAGATATACGCTTACTTATAATCAAACAGCATACTTAGGTCTAAGGCTCGCACGTGTTTGGTGATCGCGCCGGAAGATATGTAATCAACCCCGGTTTCAGCAATGGTTACGATGGTGTTGATATTCACATTCCCTGACGCTTCGAGATCTGCCTGGTCGCCGGTTAACTCAACCGCTAAACGCATGTCGTCTAAACTGAAATCGTCGAGCATGATTCGTTTAGCCCCCGCGTGCAGGCCGCGTTCGAGCTCTTCGATGGTTTCAACTTCCAACTCGACTAAGGCGCCTTCTGGCATTGAGGCGATGGCATCGGTGACGATACGTTCTAGGCTTTTGCCACTGCGTAGGTGGTTCTCCTTAATGATGATGCCGTCGTATAATCCCATTCTATGGTTAACGCCACCACCGCAGAGCACCGCGTATTTTTGCGCTTCTCGCATCATTGGTAACGTCTTGCGTGTGTCTAGAAGCCGTGCCTTAGTATGCGCGATAGCATCGGCATATTCACGCGTGACCGTGGCGGTGCCGGAGAGGGTTTGCATTATATTTAAGGCGCTGCGTTCTCCAGACAAAATAGGGTGAGCAAAGCCTTCAAACCGACACAGCGTTTGGTTTGCTTGGACAGTGTCGCCATCTTTCGCCTGCCATTCGATGTCTATCTTTGTTTTATGGCGTTTACCTACTTGCTTGAAAACTTCGTTTACCCAAGCGATTCCGCAAATAACGCCGTCTTCGCGCGATATTATTTTTCCTTCAACTTGGCTTTCTCTCGGGGTTAGGCGAGCGGTAACATCGCCGCTGCCAATATCTTCTCTTAGACAGTTCTTAACCAGACGTTTTATGACTTTCTTTTTTGGTAAGGTGTGTGACATTGGATACTCCGCACTCAAATAGGATTCAGAACTCAGAATACCAGAATCCGTTTTTCTCACAACAAAAGGATAGCTCAAACACAATTGACATGAGTCAAGTTGAGAGCAAGTAAATGTTTGCCTCGCCTTGTATTTCGCGCCCATTGCCTTAAATAGAGTGGGAGAAAACCAGCTTTTATGAGGAATTAATCATGAGAATGGATAAATTGACATCTAAATTTCAACTGGCTTTAGCCGACGCTCAAAGCTTGGCGGTTGGTAAAGATCATCAGTTCATAGAGCCGGTGCATGTGTTAGCGGCCATGTTTCAGCAAGACGGTGGCAGTGTTCGCCCATTGTTAGCGCGTGTGGGTGTGCAAGATAAAGCCTTAAGCGACTTGTTGAATCAAGCCTTGTCCGACATGCCTCAGGTTCGGGGGCAAGCCGGCGAGGTGCACTTATCTCAGCAAACTGCACGCATCATTAATGTTGCGGATAAACTCTCGCAGGAACGAGGTGATTCGTTTATTTCCAGTGATCTATTTCTATTAGCGTTGGTAAAAGATAAAGATAAGGCGGGCGTTTTATTGCGTGAAGCGGGTGCCACCTTGTCGTCCCTAAACAAAGCCGTTGAGGATGTACGCGGTGGCTCGAATATCGACGACGCGAATTCGGAAGATAATCTTCAAGCGCTCGAAAAATACACTATTGATGTAACAGCCAGAGCGGAGCAAGGTAAATTGGACCCCGTGATTGGCAGAGACGACGAAATTCGTCGAACCATTCAGGTGCTGCAGCGGCGAACCAAAAACAACCCGGTCATTATTGGAGAGCCTGGGGTCGGTAAGACGGCTATCGTAGAGGGTTTGGCTCAACGTATTATTAATGGAGAAGTCCCTGAGGGTATCAAACATAAACGACTCTTATCGCTCGATTTAGGTGCTTTGATCGCAGGAGCAAAGTTTCGTGGCGAGTTTGAAGAACGGCTAAAGGCGGTTCTAAAAGACTTGTCGAAGCAGGAAGGCCAAATCATTCTGTTTATCGATGAAATCCACACCATGGTTGGAGCTGGTAAGGCTGATGGAGCCATGGACGCGGGGAATATGCTTAAACCGGCGCTGGCTCGAGGGGAACTGCATTGTGTTGGTGCAACAACTCTTGATGAATATCGTCAGTACATCGAGAAGGACGCTGCCTTGGAACGACGGTTTCAAAAAATATTGGTTGATGAACCCTCGGTCGAAGACACCATTGCAATATTGCGAGGTTTGAAAGAAAAGTATGAAGTGCATCATGGTGTTGATATCACTGACCCCGCGATTATTTCCGCGGCAACGCTCTCGCATCGTTATATTACAGATCGAAATTTACCCGATAAGGCAATTGACCTGATTGATGAGGCCGCTAGTCGAATTCGTATGGAAATTGATTCAAAGCCAGAATCAATGGACAAACTCGAACGCCAAATTATTCGGCGTAAAATCGAGTGCGAAGCGTTGCGAAAAGAAAACGACGAGGCATCGAAGAAACGATTGCTTGACCTCGAGGGAGAAATCACCAGTTTTGAAAAAGAATTTGGCGAGCTTAATGAAATTTGGATGGCCGAAAAATCGGCCGTACACGGTGCCCAGCACATCAAAGAAGAGCTCGAAACGGCGCGTTTGGAAATGGACGTTGCGCAACGTGCGGGTAATTTGGCCAAGATGTCGGAATTGCAATACGCTGTTATCCCAGAGCTGGAATCGCAATTAGTTCAAGCTCAAAATCGGGAGCTCGACGGCGAGCCCAATCAGCTGCTGAGAAGCAACGTTACCGAAGAAGAAATCGCCGATGTGGTGGCTAATTGGACGGGTATCCCAGTTTCGAAAATGCTTCAGGGTGAGCGAGAAAAATTGTTGACGATGGAAGATAAATTACATCAACGTGTGATTGGTCAACAACAAGCCATTAAGGCGGTTGCCAGCGCAATTCGGCGTTCTAGAGCTGGGTTGTCTGACCCCAATAGACCATCAGGATCATTTATGTTCTTAGGCCCTACAGGCGTGGGTAAAACTGAGTTAACTAAGGCCTTGGCGGAATTCATGTTCGATACCGACGATGCCATGGTACGTATTGATATGTCTGAGTTTATGGAAAAGCACTCGGTTGCGCGTTTGATCGGTGCCCCCCCGGGTTACGTCGGCTACGAAGAGGGTGGCTATTTAACCGAGGCGGTGCGTCGTAAACCCTATTCGGTCATACTATTAGATGAGGTAGAAAAAGCGCATCCTGATGTGTTTAATATATTGCTACAAGTGTTAGATGATGGCCGATTGACCGACGGTCAAGGTCGCACGGTCGATTTTAAGAATTGCGTGATCATCATGACCTCGAATCTTGGTTCTCAACGAGTTCATGGATACGAAGGTGATTATCAGGGTATGAAGGACTTGGTGATGGAAAATGTAACTGAGCATTTTAGACCTGAATTTATTAATCGAGTCGACGATATCGTTGTATTCCATGCTTTGGGTCAAGAGCAAGTGAGAGCCATCGCTAATATTCAAATTGATATTCTTCGCAAACGCTTACTAAGCCAAGAAATAAAGCTCGATGTAGGGGACGACGCTCTAGATCTTGTTGGGCTTGCGGGTTTTGACCCAGTGTATGGTGCCAGACCGTTAAAACGGAGCATTCAAGACCTGATTGAAAACCCGCTCGCCGAGCGTTTGTTGTCGGGCGAGTTTGCCAGTGGCGATGTCGTGGTTGTGGGCGTTAAAGGTTCTGAGCTGAGTTTTCAAAAAGCGATCGAACACTAAAGTTTGTGAGCATGACGCGTTTAAACCCTAGAGTGTCGCCTATTTGAAGGTGTTGCTTAGATAGGCTGCGTATTCTCAATTAATAGCTATTTTAGATTGAGATACTTCTATGGTCACACTAAATGCATCATCGCTTAGTTTGGATCTGGGTCAGAACTCGATTTCCGAGTTTCACTACGCGTGGCTTAGAGATAATTGTAAATGTTCCGATTGTTGTCATCCAGACACCAAAGAACGTATTTTAGTCACGTCTGAAATACCCTTAGATATCCATGCTGAAAAGGCAAACTTCGATCGAGAGTCATTGAGTGTAACGTGGAGCCACGAGCAACATGAAAGCGTGTATGACTTAAAATGGCTGGCTCATTATGATTATGGTGCCGACGACCAACACTTTGACCCTGCTGCAGGTGAGATACAAACATGGGGGCGAGAGCTCGAGCAAACTATACCCACATTTAAATACATCGATCTCTATGAAGAGCCAAAACAATTATTGAAATTTTGCCAAGCTATTCGCGATATTGGTTTGAGCATTGTCCGAGGAGCACCATCAAAGGATGGTGAGATAGAAAGATTCGCTGAGCACATCGCTTGTGTCCGAGAAACGATTTACGACAGATTGCACAATGTGCGGGCCACACCCGGTGAATACAACGCGTATAACGTTGCATCGACAACGCTCGAACTAAAACCGCATACGGATATGCCAAATTATAATAATCCGCCTGGGGTTCAAATGTTCCATTTCTTGGTGAATGACAGCATTGGTGGCGAAAGCACCGCGGTTGATGGCGCGAAGGTTGTCGAGCAGCTTAAGATTGATGATCCGGCGGCCTTTGAGTTACTCACGACAACGCCGGTATGTTTTCGGATGTTCAGCAGTCGCGGCGACATTATTAATAGCAACCCATTGATTAGTTTAG
>CAYQVT010000153.1:0-8747 GCA_964420885.1 uncultured Gammaproteobacteria bacterium | reverse complement strand
TTAATCGAAGCGGGCACCTCGCATTGGTTTGATATCGATAGCACAAGCCGACATGAAACGGCAAAGGATTTAATCGTAATGGCCGCGTTAAAATCAAAGAACACTCTGACAAAACAACGGGGCAGCGACGTTAATGATTGGAAATGGGGCGACTATCACAAAGTCTCGTTTGTTAGCCCATTACGCACCAAAGGTTTCGGTAGCGATTTTTTTGGTGGCGGAACTCATCTCGCGAATGGCTCGGGTGAAACTCTCAACCGGGGGCAATACTCTTTGAACCAGGGACCTTATAAAAGCCAATGGTTCAGCAGCCTTAGAATGGTGGCGGATATGAGTGATGATCAAAAAATTATGGCGTCTATGTCGGGTGGCAACGCCGCTAGACAGTTTCACCCCTATTTCAAAACTCACTTGGATTCTTGGCTAAAAGAGGAGTTGGTTCCTTGGTGGCTAGATGAAACAAAGGTGTTAGAAAATAGTAAACACACCTTAAATTTAGTCCCAAAAACCGATCAATAAATTAGTAATGAAAGTCACCACCAGTAATTGTGCACGCCATATTAATTTGTGACTCTATACAGAATGTGCATTTTTGGTCTAAACACTCTAAATTACAGAATCACATACAGGTCGATGCCGGCGCTGGCAATTAGGTTGGTCAACGGTGCGAGCCTCATAAATGCTCACCTTTTCGCTCGAGACTAGTGAGGCGCTATTTCTTCAGCGGCTTCGTAAATCAGCAGACTATCATTGCTTTAGGGCGCTCTATGAGTGATTTTTTCGCGTCCAATGATGGCGGTGAAAAACCGATCATATCTTGATAGTTGACCGATCGTTCTAACTTGCCACCACAACGTCAGCTTATATCTGTGGTCAATAAAGAAATTTAGTCTTGCAGTTAACAATTGTTTACCCGTTTCGTCTTCTATCGCTTTGATACAAAAACGTCAGTGCGAGATTATATTAACCGCGGAATAACTCGCCGCTGATCGACACCGATAACGTTTTATGTTTATTTTTGATGCTTTTGTCGGTCTCTATTTATGTGGTCAAGCCAATCCCTATGAACCTTATCAGTTCTGGCGAACACACAGTTATACGATAAGTATTTAAGCAGAGAAGGTAACACAATGATTATTAACGAAGAAATGTCACAAGCCCTTTACTCGATCAAACAGATTGAAAGTTCTTACACGAGCAAACAATTAAACGGCTCAAGTAATGAAGTGGGTAATCGCTTAATAGTCTTATATTACAAAACTCGCAGTATAGCGACGCGAGAATTGGTCACCGAATTTATGACACAAGCGGGTATCGTTTGGTTACGAAAATTACTCACTGGAGATATCCGGCCGATAGCCAGCTCTCGGAACAATTTTGCCTCTCTAGATGATTATCTCGGGCTACTCACCGCTAACGATTGTGAATCCGCGTATCTAAGCCAAACCGCGTAGTTAAACGCCGTAACCGTCGACGCTAATTAGGGGTAGGGCGTCTGTACCTGTTAATTGATTTTTAAAAATCAAAAAGAAATTGGTTTTAGCTTTTCCGCTTCTAGTCTGAGCTTGGCTTAATGTTCTTACGTCTTCGATACCTTCAGTGTCATATTTGATCAGCCCTAACAAAAGCCATTATCTGCCTAGGAATGAGGTGGTTGTTTCAACCTGAATCTCGTTTGGTCAATTGGGCCCAGAGTATTATTGGACCTCGCTGAATTAAACGTTCAACACTTTAAGTTAATCAAATAAATATCACAATGAAATGTCTTCGTTGTGGGCTAGAGCGTTAAGCTTTTGCGTAGGACACTGTGCCATCTTTTTGAACGTCACAAAAAGTGACCAAAGAGTCGTCGGCCGTCGTGACCTTCAATTTGATTTTGAATACGCCACGAGATTGTTTAATTTTGGTAGACCTGCTGCGTTGGTAACCTGGGTGTGCTTTTTCTGCTTGTGCTTTACAAAGAGTCATAGCTTGCCCAGCTGTTTTGACTTGTGCAGCGTTGCCTGCGGTCGAAAATAATAGTCCAGCCGCGAAAAGGCCTGAAGCAAGTTTTAATGTAGTAGAGTTTTTCATGATTAATCCTCGGGTTAAGTAAAGCTATTTATGAATTAAAGTAATTCATGTTATTGCTGTAAGTTATTTCAGAATACTCATTCTGTTATAGCTCAAAAAAAAGCACTATCGGTGCTCGCTTTAATTTCAATCTACGCCGGCTTTAGTAGGGCTAAAGAACAGCGTACATAATCTTGGCGTTCTGCAAGAGAACAATTCTGTTTGGTCATAGCGATCAGAGCTCTTTGAATTCCGACCACGTAGGTTACCAAGTCTTCTATCGGTAACACTCGAATGTCGCCATCTGAGATCGCATTGTTGAGAATCAGCCGGTAAATGTCTTTGGCCTCATCAAAAATGCCGTTAACGATATCATTAACATTCTGATCTTGCCCGGCACGTTCAATGGCGGCTTGATGCGCGAAACAGCCTTGGTGTTCACCATTTTCAAGCTGCTCTAGCACTAAGTCGAAATGTTCTATCAAACTCTTGTAATCTGATCGCTGTGAGCGAAACGGTTTGATAAATTTTTCTCTAAGACGCTCCTTATAACGAAGTAAGGTAGCGCAATATAATTGATCTTTATCTTTAAAAGTTTGATAAAGACCGTAACGTGCGACCCCCGTACTTTTTACTACGTCAGCCATTGAACACGATTTGTAGCCCTTTCTCCAAAAGAGATCGAGCGCCGCATCGAGTACGGTTTCCGGTTTGAATTCGCGAGGTCTTGCCATACAAATCAGAATATACGTTCTGAAATATAAATGTCAATACGAAAAATAGTGTGAATTTGAATCAAAATGATAATTTTATTAGTGGAATATTCATCGAAAAGTAATTAACTTAACCTGGATCCTGCGAGTCAGTCGACTATTGGCTAGTCGCTCAGCGCACTACCGAAGCTCTTGTGGTCGGGGAACTCTAACAATTGTTTAACCATATTCTCTTACAAACAATTGGGTTGGCTCCTGAGTTTGATGTATATTGTTTGCCTTATCGATAGGTTCGCTGGGTAGCGATTGCTTATTGAGGTCACGATCCGTGACTTTATACAATTTTGGGGAAGGGAAATAGCCTGTCGTTATCTCGTAGGTAGTCGACTTTGTATAAGTGCATTCACTCGAATTTTGTATGGTGTAATTTTTTTCCATAACAACGTTTCTTCGGTCATTAAGGTGTTCCCTGCACTGATTTGATCGTATTCTGACGACTCATGTCAGCTCGACTATCACTGTCTTAAACTCATGTTTTGCTAGGAGGGGGTATGTCTCTGAGCGATTTGAATTTAGCCTGGCCTCAGATAATTGGACTAAGTTTGGCGTTTGCGCTTTTGCTTTGGTATGTCAACTCAAAACTCAGTTATGTGACTGCCGATAGCATTCGGGTTCAGCGTAAGAGCCGCCTGCTTACGATGACTGAACGAAAGTTGTTCGACGCGCTGTCGGCAGGCTTATCACGCGAATATTTGGTTTTTCCTAAAGTACGTATTATGGATGTCATTGACGCGAAACCGGGTACTCGTGGTTTGGAGTTGCGTCGTATTAACCGCGAACTAGTAGGCCATCATTTCGACTATGCCGTGTGTCGCAGAGACGATATGTCTATTATTGCGGTGATAGAACTGGAGAGCTCAACCAGGCAAAAGCGCGATAGAAAGCGAAAACTGAGGGATAAATTGCTTAATCGTGTGTGCAAAAGTGCGAGCTTAAAATTGTTTTATTTTGACGCACGCCAAGATTATAAGAACACTAATTTCGAGCGCATTATTACTGGAAAACGTACAGACCTTGCCAAGCCAAGCCAAGCCTCAGTTCCGGTGAGTCGCACACCTGAGGTTAAAGATGAGCGCTCATTTTCACTTATGGGTGGCATCAAAACGTGTCCTAAATGTCGCGGGGAGGTTATTACTAAGATCGCGGTTAAAGGGCGAAATATTGGGGAAAAATTTCTGATGTGTCGTAAGTACCCATATTGCGATTATCGGGTATCTAAAAAGGAACTCAATAATATAAACCAACTAAAGGCTGAGGCGGCTCCTAGCACTTCAACCGGTGGCTATAAAAACTGGTCTAACGGCTAGATAGATCCATGAATTGTTCCACCTCCCAAGCAAACCCGATTGTCGTAAAACACCAAAGCTTGACCAGGTGTGACGGCACGTTGTGGTTGATAGAATTTCACTGTAAGACGCTGATCATTGATTTCAAGGATCTCGCATTGATGATCTTGTTGTCGATACCTGGTTTTGGCAGTCAGTTTATCGCCCACTCTGGGCGACAGGGTGCTGACCCAATCTAAATCGTTGGCGGTTACTGTTTGGGTGAGCATGGCTGGGTGGTCGTGACCCTGCACCACCAGTAGTTCATTGTTCACGACATCCTTCGCTGCCACGTACCAAGCCTCTCCGGGGCCGCCAATATTTAAGCCTTGTCGTTGCCCCAACGTGTAGTACATCAATCCGTCGTGGCTTGCGACCGTGTTGCCATTAACGTCGACCATATTTCCTGGGTTTGGCTTTAAATACTGACTCAAAAAATCTTTGAACCGGCGTTCTCCAATAAAGCAGATGCCAGTACTGTCTTTCTTATTGTGAGTAACAAAACCTTGCTCATCGGCGATGGCTCTAACTGCCGGTTTTTCTATCTCACCGAGCGGGAAAAGGCTCTTATTAATTTGTTGTTGTTGCAATGTGTACAGGAAATAGCTTTGATCTTTATTCGCGTCCGCTCCGCGTAACAAGACCGCTTCGCTTTCTACAGAATCGTCGACAAAGCCCTTGGCAACATAGTGACCGGTAGCGATATAATCGGCACCTAATGTCTGCGCTTGAATTAAAAATTCTTTGAATTTAATTTCTTTGTTGCAGAGTATGTCTGGGTTAGGGGTTCGCCCAGATTGGTATTCCGCAAGAAAATGTTCAAATACGTTTTCCCAGTACTCATGCGCAAAATTGACTTCATGTAGGTCGATGCCTAGGCGGTCACAAACCTGCTCCGCATCTTTCAAGTCTTGCGCGGCGGCGCAGTATTCCTCAGTATCGTCTTCCTCCCAATTTTTCATGAACATGCCGCTCACGCGATAGCCTTGTTGCTTGAGAATGTAGGCGGTTACCGATGAGTCGACGCCGCCGGACATGCCGACGACAACGTGTGTATCTTGTGGTGTGTGATTAGAATTCATGGGAGAAGCCTAAAGCTCTTTTAAAATATCTAAAGGATAGCGTTTACCATTTAGATAATCATTAATACAGCTAGCGACAAGAGGGCTTCGTAGTGAGGCACTTGCGCGAATACTATCTGGCGTGAGCCAATGTGTGCGTATTATGTCTGGGTCAAGATCATATTGTTTATCTACGTCGCTGATCGAGCCGCTAAACGTATAACGGATATAGGTTTTTCCGCTGTTTTCAGATTCCATGCGGTAAATACCGACTAGCGCCTCTGGGGTAAAGTGACAGCAGGTTTCTTCCAAGGTTTCCCGTATCACCGCGTCGACGATGCTCTCGCCCTGTTCTATATGGCCGGCGGGTTGATTGAATACGATTTTTTGCGTCGACTTTGATCGTTCTTCTACCAGTAAAAACCGGCCATGTTTTTCGCATACCGCTGCGACGGTAATGTCAGGTGTCCACATGCTGCTTATTGGAAAAATTAGGTGTTGAAAATTAAAGACCAAGGCAAAACTTAAGTACTAAATCGGCGGTCTCAGGGATTGTTATCGAATTAGACGGTCAAGGCATAGTGTGACGTCACGACAGGGCATTTACAATGCTCACTGTAAACTTTTATGTTATTCTAACACGCGATTTTCTAGCAGGATTGCTCGCATTAATATTCGTTATTAAGATGATTTATTATCATTAGGCGTCGATCTGTCTTTATAAGGGTCGTAAAACAGCGACAACAAAACGTTGCTTTGTAAAACCGCTTGCCAACAGCATGAGGTTTGTAAACGTTAACGGCATTTTATAAGCGAGTTAAGGCTCGCAAAGATAAGCATTCTATAAAGACAATTAAGCTAGGTACTGCATTCGAGAATATTCGCCTCAATATCACATACTACATACATTTAGGTTCGAGACAAAACAGATGAGCAACGCCAAATCTAAGATTTTCTATACCCTTACCGACGAAGCCCCAGCCCTAGCAACACGCTCCTTATTACCTGTATTCAAATCGTTCGCCGCAGCTTGCGACGTAGAGCTTGATACAAAGAACATTTCTCTGGCGTCACGCATACTGGCAAATTTCTCCGATTACTTGGAAGAAGGCCAGAGGGTAGATGACGCCTTAGCTGAACTGGGTACTTTGGTATTAGAACCCAGTGCTAACGTGATCAAAACACCGAACATCAGTGCGTCGATACCGCAAATTAAGGCAGCGATAGAAGAACTGCAAGCCAAAGGTTTCGCACTACCTGACTTTCCAGATGACCCTAAGTCCGCCGAGGAAATTAAAATTCGCGAGGCTTATGAGCGAGTCAAAGGCAGTAATGTGAACCCTGTCATCCGCGAGGGAAATTCCGATCGTCGAGCGCCTGCTGCGGTTAAAAACTACGCAAGAAATAACCCACACTCAATGGGTGAGTGGTTGCCTACATCGCGTTCTCACGTGGCAACTATGAACGGTGGTGATTTTCGCTCGAGCGAGCGCTCAATGACCTTATCGAAGGCGTGTTCGGTTAAGATAGAGTTTACTGATAAGTATGGTAATAAAACTATCAAGCAAGAAGGTTTGAAGCTACTCGAAGGTGAAGTTATTGATGCCATGTTTATGAGTAAGAACGCCTTACGCGAGTTTTACGCAGAACAGATTGACGATGCTAAAGAGAACGATATGCTGTTTTCGCTGCACGTCAAAGCGACCATGATGAAGGTCTCTCACCCGATTGTCTTCGGTCATGCGGTTACGGTTTACTATAAAGACGTATACGAGAAATACGCAACCTTATTTGAGGAACTCAATGTTCAACCAAATAATGGATTGGGCAATCTGTACAATATTATTGAACAAATTTCCGGCGGCTTACGCGACAAAATAGAAGCTGATATTTTAGCGTGTTATGAGAATCGTCCGGCGATCGCAATGGTTGATTCTGATAAAGGCATTTCTAATTTGCACGTACCCAGTGATGTGATTGTTGATGCATCCATGCCTGCTATGATTCGAAATTCTGGCAAAATGTGGAACATGGATGGTGTGTTACAAGACACCAAAGCAGTGATTCCCGAGAGCACCTATGCGTATATCTACCAAGAAGTTATTGATTTCTGTAAGGCCAATGGTGCCTTAGACCCAACCAAAATCGGCAGTGTCTCAAACGTTGGGTTGATGGCGCAGAAAGCCGAAGAATATGGCTCTCATGATAAGACCTATGAGATGGAATATGATGGTTATATGCGGGTCATAGATGAAGAAAGCGGCAACATTTTGTTTGAACACGGTGTTCAAGAGGGCGATATCTGGCGCATGTGCCAAGTCAAAGACGCGCCGATTCGCGACTGGGTAAAACTGGCCGTTAACCGTGCTCGTAAAACTGGCTCTCCTGCGGTTTTCTGGTTAGATAAGAATCGACCACATGAAGCCCAACTCATCATCAAAGTTAACGAGTATTTGAATGACCATAACATCGACGGTTTAGAATTATTAATTTTGTCTCCTGCGGATGCCACACGTTACTCGCTTGAACAAATCACTCAAGGGAAAGACGTGATTTCTGTTACCGGCAATGTCTTACGTGATTATTTGACTGACTTATTTCCGATTCTCGAAGTTGGTACCAGTGCGAAAATGTTGTCTATTGTACCGCTGATGAATGGTGGCGGCTTGTTTGAAACCGGTGCTGGTGGGTCTGCCCCCAAGCATGTTCAACAGTTCAATAATGAAGGTCATTTACGGTGGGATTCCTTAGGTGAGTTTCTGGCAACGGCGGCGTCGTTTGAACATTTAGCCGACGTTAATGAGAATGCCAAAGCTCAGATTTTGGCCGATACCTTAGATATTGCGACGAGCAAGCTATTAACTGAGGGTAAGTCGCCTTCGCGTAAGGTAAATGAGCTGGATAACCGAGGTAGTCATTTTTACTTGGCGTTGTACTGGGCTGAAGCAATTGCTGCACAAGATGCAGACAGCATTCTAAAAACTCAGTTCAGCTCGCTTTATGAGCAGCTACGCGATAATGAAGAATCGATTGTGTCGGAGCTGAATTCGGCCCAAGGATCTGCGGTTGACATTGACGGCTATTATTATCCGTCAGAAGAAAAGGCCGAGTCTGCAATGAGACCTAGCGCGACCTTCAATAAGATTATTGATGGTTTCCAAGCGTAAGAACACTGTCTCTGACTAGCAATTGTTAATGTAGGTGGCGCGATACACGTGTCGAAATTAACCGCTGCAGTTAAAGCTTACGTGAGTTTGTAAGCTAAACGCTCTAAGCAAAAAAAAGCACGGCCCCAATTAAGGTCCGTGCTTTTTAGCAATCACTTGATCAAATATTGTTCACGAAGACGCGAACACCATGCTGACTAAGTGTGAGAAAGGTTTATTTTTATGATGCTGCGCGGATCTTCGCGGCCTTTGGCCCCTTATCCCCGTCTTCTAGCTCATATTCCACTTCCTGACCCTCGTTAAGTGTTTTGTATCCGTCCATATCGATTTCAGAATAATGTGCGAACACATCATTGCCGCCATCACTTG
>CAYQVT010000152.1:0-8833 GCA_964420885.1 uncultured Gammaproteobacteria bacterium | reverse complement strand
CCATATTGAGTTTCGATAATACTCGGTTCATCACCTCACGCACCCCAACTAGGTGCTCACCCACATCACCTTGTTGAAGAAAACGGCTGCCAGCTTGTGAAGGTCGCCAGAACGTGATTCCATTATTCGTCCAGCGACCACGAAGCTCGTCGACGCTAACGTTTACTACATTTTGACCAACCAATACCTGTGCTAAATTTTGCTCAACCTTGAACACAATAACGCGATGCAGGCTATTATTTTGATCTAATACCAATATCGCTGGGCGATTATATCGTCGCATTTGAGCCCAAGACGACACGCCCAAACATTCGACCCCATTGTTTTCCAATACGTCGCACGCAGGCTGAATTAATTGATCAGGCAAGTCGACATCCCAAGCAGCAGCCAAGGCTCGAAAAGCCGCAGTTCGCCCGGTCAAATCAGCAGACGCATCCAGCGCACGCCCAAGCTCGGTGTCGGTCTCATAATTAAATGTTCTGACGAGCGGCGCCGCTACCAATGACGCTTTTGGCTCAAACAAATCAGTTTCATCGAGCGGCTCATCGGAGAAGACAACCGATCCAGGCACGATGCCGTCAGATCGAATAATGGTAGTTAGCGAACTAGACGCGTCTGCCGTGGCAGTACGCTCAGCACCACTGCCCGGCTCACTTTGACCTCGTTGACCAACACTATCAGCTTCGATATTGGGCACCGCAATGGATGGCGAATTCACTTGCGCTCTAGGTGGATTAATACCGCCTTGATTCGATACACCAAGAAACCACCACCAAAGCACACCATTGACTAATAGTAAGCTCACTAAGCCAGCAATCCACTTATAGTGATTCCACCATGCGGCGGCTGGCTTCTGGCTTTGAATAAACACTTCTTTGGTGGCGGTTTTAATACTCTTTGCATCAACCACCGCTATGTTTCTCGAATAAGCTGATAAGAGTGCGTGGTCTGCCAACACGTTAATTCGCCGCGGAATACCGTCGGTGGACCGATGTAATTGATTCAGAGCCTGTCTGGTAAAGAGCGGTTTTCGGCACCCTGCAACACTCAATCGAAAATTCACATAATCTTCGATTTCGGACGGCTTTAAAGTGCCTAAGTGATATCTTGCGGTGACTCGTTGGGCAAGCTGCCTAAGATCGTTACGGCTCAAAAGGTCATTTAATTCTGGCTGACCGATCAAAATAATTTGCAACAATTTTGATTTAGTAGTCTCTAAATTCGTGAGCAAGCGAATCTGCTCTAGCACATCACGACTCAACAATTGAGCTTCGTCGATAATCAATACCGTCTGCTGGCTTTCTGCAAACCCACTTAGTAAATGAGCGTTAATACTATCGAGCAACTGCTTTTGAGTACTCGATTCCTGATAGTCAATTTTCAGCTCGTCACAAACTGTTTGCAACAACTCTTGTTCGTTTATATTGGCGTTGAGAATTAAGGCAACTTCAATGTTATCGGGTAATTCACTCAATAGGTTTCTGCACAACGTTGTCTTGCCGGTACCCACTTCACCGGTCAACACAATGAAACAACCTCCTTGAGACAGGCCGTAGGTCAGGTGAGCCATCGCCTCTTTATGGCGCTCGCTCATATACAAATAGTGTGGATCAGGGGCGATTGAAAACGGTCGCTCCGCTAACCCAAAATACTCTAAGTACACAGTCAGCCTCAGTTATTTATCGTCGATTATGATAGAGATCGCGAAATAATTGCAGATGCGTTTGGCATAAGCAAGTCACTTAAATAAAGTGTAAGTCGTTCCCACTTTCAATAATCAGTACGAGATCCCAATATATTTCGTCCTAAGCGTGATTCACTAACTTCGACGAATGGCTTAATCGTTCGAATAAGCCGTTGCCTCTTCCACCCATAATTTGCCCTATTTCCTGCAAGCGGTTTATTTCAGCAGACCCTCGAAGCAAGGTCTGCGAGTTAACCTCGATTGGGGCATCGTAAGCAACGGTGGCTAATTGTTTCGACAGAAACGCCTTGTCTTGGTGTTCTCGAAGCTTGGCACCGAGTGTTTTAGAGCCACGCAGTTTTAGCGCTGCGATCGAGTCTAGATTGTCATACACTCCTTCAACCGTTCCATACTCTTGCAACAAAACTGTCGCGGTTTTCGGGCCAACTCCAGGGACCCCAGGAATATTATCAACAGCATCACCGCACAAACCTAGAAAATCCTGGATCGCTTCAGGTGGCACACCAAATTTTTCAACCACCTGAGGTGCCTTTAGTTGGCGGTCGCGCGCGTAGTCCCACCAAAAATCATCGCCTCGAAGCAGTTGAGCAAGGTCTTTGTCACCGCTGACAATTGCATTTCTAAACCCGTCTTCTCGCATGGATCGTGACATCGTTGCAATCAAGTCGTCGGCCTCATAACGTTCGTGACCCACACAATAAAAACCAGCCGCCTCGGCCAAGCGCCGGCAATATTTAAACTGATTCTTAAGGTCTTCTGGAGGCAGTTCCCGATTCATTTTATATTCAGGATAGATGTCATTGCGAAACGACTGCGTAAGGCTTTGGTCAAACGCAATACCAACATAATCTGCACCACTGCGTTCAACAAACTCGGTTAGGAAACGGCAAAAGCCGTACACCGCATTCACCGGCATTCCATTCTCGCCACGCATCGAATCCGGCACCGAAAACCAAGCCCTGAAAATGTAAATGCTGGCATCGATCAAATAGACCGTTGGTTGGTTTAAATTGTTCACCATAATTGGTCTACTCGCCCTTTTTGTTAGGTTCTGAAGTGGTAGGCTCTGGGGTTTTAAGCACTCTAATCAAATGCACACGTCTAGAATCGGCGTGCACTATTTCAAACCTAATTTGATCTATTTGCACACTCTCATTGCGCTGCGGCACATGTCCTAGTGTTTGGGAAATTAGACCGCCGATGGTGTCACTATTATTCTCGTTCAAGTAGGTCTTAAAATGATCGTTAAACTCGTCAATCGGCAACACGGCTTTAACGATTATTTCGCCGTCATCGAGTTCGCGTATCATGCTCTCGTCGTCTTCAATATCGTGCTCGTCTTCGATGTCACCAACAATCTGCTCGAGCACATCCTCGATAGTGACTAAACCGGCAATAGCACCAAACTCATCAACCACCACCGCCATGTGGTTGCGGTTTTCACGAAACTCAGCAAGCAATACATTTAACCGTTTGCTCTCTGGAACAAACACCACAGGACGCATTAAATCTCGCAGATTAAAACGCTGTTTATTGTCATCGTCAAAGTAACGCAATAAATCCTTCGCAAGTAAAATGCCACTGATTTGATCTTTCTCATTATCCACCACCGGAAAGCGTGAATGCGCGCTCTCCACCATGATATCGAGACATTCATCTAAATCGTGATCGCGTTCAACGAACACCATATTGCTTCGCGGAATCATGATATCGCGAACTCTAAGGTCTGATACGAACATCACTCGCTGCATCATGTCATAAGCGTCCCTGGCAACGATTCCGTCCTGTTCGGCTTGTCGGAGATTTTCGAGAACATCTTCTCGCGTTGTGGCGCGCTGGTGCGGCAAGCAACTCCGAATGAAGGCTTTAAAGCCGCCGATAAATGACGACGGAGGTTTATCTGGATTATTCATTAAATTAACTATAAGGGTTTTCTACACCACTAGCAGACAAAATGGTTACCTCTAAGGCTTCCATTTGCTCAGCGGATTGATCGTCTAAATGATCATATCCGTGCAGATGCAGCACGCCATGTGTCACCATATGCGCGTAATGATTGTTTATACTCTTTTTTTGTTCAGCTGCTTCACGCACAACTACGCTGTGGCAAATAACAATGTCCCCCAATAACGCCGGGGGGGCTGTTAGAGAAAGACCGTTCTGCACATCAAAATCAAACTCATTGTCGACCGGAAACGATAAAACATTGGTGGAACCGGTCTTGCCTCGAAAACCTTGGTTGAGTTGCGTCATTTCAGATTCGTCGACAATCCGCAGCGTGATCTCGCTATGTGTTTGATCTACGGCCTGATGCGCGCGTTCAGCCCAAAGCCTCAATTGCGACGAGCTCGGGGGTTTTTCCCCATCACCAAGTTCACAATCCTGTTCAAGTGCGTCTTGAACATCAACAAGCAAACTCGACGGTTTAGTCATTGCGATCATGCTTTTCATAAGCTTCGACAATTCGTTGTACCAGCGGGTGGCGTACGATATCTTTTCCAGTGAACTTATTCACATCAATACCCTTTACACCCTTAAGTATGGTCAGCGCATGTTTGAGGCCTGAATAGGTGCCTTTAGGCAAATCTACTTGTGACAAATCTCCCGTTAATACCACCTTTGAACCAAATCCGGTACGAGTAAGCAGCATTTTCATCTGCGCAACGGTGGTATTTTGTGACTCATCCATAATCACAAATGCATCGGACAAGGTTCGCCCACGCATATAGGCCAAGGGCGCAAGCTCAATGGTCTTCGCCTCAATGAGTTTCTCGACGCGCTCAACACCTAATAATTCGTACAACGCATCGTACAAAGGCCGCAGATACGGGTCTATCTTTTGGCCGATATCGCCCGGCAAAAACCCCAAACTTTCGCCAGCTTCGACCACTGGGCGCACTAACACGATACGCTTAACGTCGTCATTAAGTAAGGCGTCTACAGCTTTCGCCACAGCTAGATAGGTCTTACCGGTACCGGCAGGGCCAATTCCAAACACAACATCGTATTTGTCGATTGACTTCATGTAGGCGCTTTGTGCCTTGGATTTTGCAACCACCTGCTTGAACGGTGCTTGCACTCGCTCAAACGGTGAGTCGTCTGGCTGAGCTTCAGACGTATTGTTGATCACTTGATATACCTTTGATTCTTCCAAACCAGAGCTCTTTCGGGTTAGTTTATACAATTCGATTATGACGCGTTGAGCAATATCAACATGCGCGGCATTGCCTTGCAGCACAAAATCTGAGCCCTGTTGGTAACATTTTACCAATAGTTCTTCTTCGATGATTTTGATGTTGCGGTGGCACTCACCGCAGAGGATGGAGAGTCGTGCGTTATCGACGGGTGACTCTTTGCTCCCTAAGGACAGAGTCTTGGCGGGTAAGGCTTGATTCAATGAACATCACCTAGAACAGTTCGTTCAGTCATGAATTAAGCATACCTCGCATTTGTTACGTTTATAGTGTTAAACACTGAGGGTTTCATTTGCATACCTTTCATTTGCATACATTAGTTATAGAACAAGCGATTGTAGAAAACAAGACGATTTTGCTTAACAACTAGAGACATGGCGTTTAGCGGCAAAATTAGCTGGATTTTAAGTGCTAAGTCGCCGCGATAGATTGCGGCTGATTGCCAAACTTAAACCATCTCACCTCGCAGAGAATTTGGTAGAGCCTCGGTAATTTTGACGTCAACAAACTGACCAATAAGATCGTGGGAACCGTCAAAGTTCACTACACGATTGTTCTCGGTTCGACCTGAGATTTGAGTTTGGTCTTTGCGCGCAGGGCGGTCAACCAAGACCGTTTGCACACTACCAACCATCGATTCGCTGATCGCGAAGGCCATTTCAGTAATACGTTTTTGCAAACGCGCTAGCCTCGCTTTTTTCACATCCATAGGCACATCGTCGGGTATATCCGAAGCTGGTGTGCCAGGCCTAGCGCTGTAGATAAAGCTGAACGACAGATCATAGCCAATCGTTTCAATTAAATTCATTGTGTCTTCGAAATCTTGATCAGTCTCACCAGGGAAGCCAATAATAAAATCCGACGACATACTCATGTTGGGGCGAATTTTACGAATCTTCTCGATTATTTTTACGTAGTCATCCGCTTTATAGCGTCGTTTCATGGCCGCCAATATGGAATCCGAACCCGATTGCACTGGTAAGTGCAGATGGCTGACCAGTTTCGGTACGTCGGCATAGACATTAATCAAGCTATCGGTAAATTCTAAGGGGTGGGACGTGGTGTAGCGAATTCGCTCGATTCCTTCTATCTCCGCAACGTAGCGTATTAACAGCGCGAAATCAGCCAAGGAGCCGTCATGCATTTTGCCCCAATAGGCATTCACATTTTGGCCCAACAAAGTGACTTCTCGAATGCCTTGCTGAGCTAAGGCATACACTTCTGCAAGCACATCATCAAACGGTCGAGAGAACTCCTCGCCTCGGGTATATGGCACAACACAAAAAGAACAATACTTACTGCAACCTTCCATAATAGAGACAAAGGCAGTAACACCATCTACTTTCGGCGCCGGCAGATTATCGAATTTTTCCATTTCGGGAAATGAAATATCGATTGATGAACCGTGGCTTTTTTGAACCTCGTCAACCATCTGCGGTAATTTATGCAAGGTTTGTGGCCCGAAGACCAAGTCAACGAATGGTGCTCGTTTGATAATTGCATCGCCCTCTTGTGAGGCAACGCAGCCGCCCACCCCAATAACAAGGTTCGGTTTATCATTCTTCAAGTGCTTCCAGCGGCCAAGCTGATGAAATACCTTTTCTTGGGCTTTCTCACGCACCGAGCAGGTGTTTAATAGAATTATGTCTGCTTCGGCTTCAACTAAGGTGGCTTCAACTCCGTGTGAATCGTTTAGAGAGTCAAGCATACGATTGGAATCGTATTCGTTCATCTGACATCCGAAGGTCTTAATAAAGACCTTCTTAGGCTTCTCACCATCAGCTAACCCTTTACCTGCGACTGAGGCTACAGCGGACACATCGGAGCGTACCGGCTTCGGGCCAGATGTGGTTTCAACTCGGATTTTTGATATGGATGATTCAGTCATACTCGCACTCGGTCGCGTTACAGACGCCGTCTCAGGATACCCAGCTATTCGATGAATACCGGTTTTGGGGCGCGTATTTTACCGATTATCCAGCAATTTCCAAATTTCTGAGGCCGAAAACACGCCTAATTACGCTACTAAAGCGCCGACTCTGACATCCGGCCTATTTTTGCACCATATGCACGTCACTTTGCGGGTAAGGAATACTGATGCCATCGTCGTCGAAAGCATTCTTGACGCGCTCGTTCATATCGGCGAATACGCCCCAGTAATCTTCTGTTTTTACCCACGGACGTACCGCCAAATTAACACTGCTGTCGGCTAGCTCTGCGACTGTGACCGCCGCTTCGGGTTCTGCCAGAATTCTCGGGTCAGCCTGCATAATATTCTTAATAATTGTGCGCGCTTGATCGATATTATCGTCGTAACCAATCCCAAACACTAAATCAACCCGACGTGTACCGCTTGACGAATGATTCACGATATTGCTGTCCAACACACGGGCATTCGGGATAATCACACATTTATTATCTCCAGTTCTCAACTCGGTGGTGAAAATTTTGATGCTCTGAATTTTACCCGCTTCGCCGGCAATTTCGACGAATTCGCCAACCCGAAAAGGCCGCAAGATGATGATTAATACACCCGCAGCGAAGTTGGACAAAGACCCTTGTAGCGCCAAGCCTACGGCCAAACCGGCGGCACCAAGGATTGCAATAAATGAGGCGGTTTGAACGCCCAACTGACCCAAGGCTGTAATACACACTAGTGCGAATAGCACCCAATACATAAGACTGTCAAAGAATCCTAACAATTCAGTGTCCACGCCGTTTTTACGCATCGTGGAAACGACCAGGCTCGTCACCCAACGCGCAACGCGCCGACCGACCAAAAAAATTGCCAATGCGGTCAGAAGCCTGATCAGGCCAGTAACGCCGTATTGTGAAAACCAATTCAGATAAGTCTGAACGTCATTTAAATTTAATTCACTAAAATTCATAAAAATTTGCTCTAAGAGTTGCTGTTTTGATAATCAAGAATGGTTCTGAACGTCAGGTTAATTCGGCCACCGGCCTTGGCTCGCTTTGGAATATGGTGTTGCCATCGAGACTGGGTTAAGCCACGCATCATCAGTAAACTTCCGTTTTCAAGGGTCATTTTGTGGGTGTGCGATTTATCTGCTTTATGTCGTAAATGAAAGTCACGCGGCGCGCCTAAGCTAAGCGAGGCAATTATAGGGTTCTCGCCAAGCTCTGGTTCATCGTCACTATGCCAGCCGTTGGAATCTTGACCATCTCGATAATAATTCACTAAAACGCTATTAAAACGATTGCCGGTGTGTTTTTCAACGTTTGTCTTTATGTCGACTAACAAAGGCGTCATCGGCAAGGCATTCATTGTATTGCCTGAATAACGGTAGTCCATCCACGGCTCGCCATACCAACATGACAATCTTGGTGCCAAATGCTCCTTGCCGTAGACCGTCAAGCGATCTTGACGCCAATTAGTTTGCGCCTTAATCGTCTCGAACAAGGCCCATGCCTTATCAGATTGATAGAATTCGGAGTGATATTCGACATCAGCTTCGAAAAGATTCAAGACATGTGTCTCGCTATCGAAAATTGATGTCTGGTATTCACGTATTGGCATACAAGTTTTTCAGGTAGTTGCTCTATAATGCGGCGCTTAATTAGAAATATACCAACTTTAGTAATCTGTGCAGGTGAAAAATGCAATTTAACGGCAGCGACAGCTATATCTCAACCGACGACCTGAGCCTAGCGGTGAATTCGTCCATCATTCTACAGCGCCCTCTTTTGATCAAGGGTGAGCCCGGCACAGGTAAAACCATGTTAGCGGAAGAAGTGGCCGCCTCTCTGGGGAAACGTCTAATTCAATGGCATATCAAATCCACCACTAAGGCTCAACAAGGGTTATACGAATACGACGCTGTCTCAAGACTACGTGACTCGCAATTGGGTGACGCCGACGTTAACAACATCAGCAACTACATAGACAAAGGCAAACTTTGGGAAGCCTTCGAAA
>CAYQVT010000151.1:0-8834 GCA_964420885.1 uncultured Gammaproteobacteria bacterium | reverse complement strand
ATGTTTGAAATCGGCGAACAGTTGCAACGACTACCACTATGTAGCTTAAGGCTATTGAGGAATCTATGGTTAGAACACTCTGTATTAGGTTAATTGTTATATCTTTAGCGACAACGGCCATGATGAGCAGTGCAATTGCGCAGCAGTCATTTTTGGTCTCAGACATCAGAGTCAAAGGCTTGCAGCGTATTTCAGCGGGGTCTATTTTTAATTACCTGCCAGTTAAAGTTGGTGATACCTTTGACCCATCAGGATCGTCTGATTTAATCCGTGAGTTGTACAAAACGGGCTTTTTCCAAGATATTGAGCTGAGTACAGAAGGGACGGCAATTGTGATCAGTGTTGTTGAATATCCTTCCATTACGCAGATTGAATTTGCTGGAAATAAATTAATCAAAGAAGAATCACTGCGTGAGGCTCTGGCTGGGAATGATTTTGTTGAAGGGCGAGTATTTAAACCGAATGTCTTGGAGCAAGTTAAGCAAGAACTTAAGCGCCAATATCTAAATCAGGGTAAATACAACGCCCAGGTGGGAACCGAAGTCACCGAACTGCCGCGAAACCGCGTTCAGGTAAAATTGCATGTAAAAGAAGGTCCAACGGCTAAGATCAAAAAAATTAATATCGTTGGTAACGATTATTTTAGCGATAAAATGCTGCTCGATGAATTTGACTCGACGGACAGCGTTCCGTTCTGGCAGTTCTGGGGTTCGGCCGATCAATATTCAAAAGAGAAAGTATCCGGTGACCTCGAAACTCTTCGTAGTTTCTACCAAAATCAAGGCTTTCTAGATTTCAACATTACTTCTAATCAGGTAAGTATCTCGCCGGAAAAGGACGGCATTTTCCTAACGGTTAATGTCGATGAAGGTGAGCGTTATACCGTCTCAAGCTTCGTTTTAAACGGTCAGCTGGTGGTGCCCGAAGCCGAATTACTTCCCTATGTATTCATCAAACCTGGGCGCACTTACTCGCGCAGTGATGTCGACAATACAGTCGAGTTTATCGGTGATCGCTTGGCTGAAGAGGGTTACTCTTACGCAGAAGTAGTGCCTGTACCGAATGTAAATCGAGATGAAAACACGGTTGCGTTTTCGGTCAATATTAAACCGGGTCGTCGAGTTTACGTTAGGCGCATCGATGTTGTTGGCAATAAACTAACGAATGACGAGGTAATTCGTCGCGAGTTGCGCCAGACAGAGGGTGGTGCATTTTCGCCCAGTCGTGTTAATCGCTCTAAGATTCGATTACAGCGTTTAAGTTTTTTTGATGACGTTGAAATTGAGACAGTTCCCGTTGCTGGCCGTGAAGACCAGGTCGACTTGGCGGTTGTGGTGAAAGAACGACCAACCGGCCAATTCTTATTTGGTCTAGGCTTTTCAGGTGATAACGGTGCGCTGATTCAAGCGAGTGTGTCGCAATCCAACTTGTTTGGTACGGGTAATCAATTGAACTTTAATGTCCAACGCTCGGATATTCAGGAATCTGTTAGCATTCAATACACCAATCCTTATCAAACTAAAAGTGGAATCAGCCGCACAATTGGCGTGACCAGCCGCAGTATTGATGCTGACCGTGCTAACACGACCTCATTCTTGACTGATACTATCGGCGTGAATGTTCGTTACTTATTCCCTATAAATGAGAGTAATTCCTTCTCTCTCGGCGGCGGTTTCGAAAGAATTGATCTAAGCGCTGGTCGTTTTTCCGTACCTGAAGTTCAAGAGTTTATCGCCGAGAATCCTGAAAATGATTTGTTTACAATCACCACAGCGTTCGCTCATGACACGCGAGACAGCTTGTTATACCCAACTTCTGGCAGGAATTTCCGTCTATCGGCTGAAGTTACCACACCAGGTAGTGATTTAGAGTACTATCGCGTAAATCTTGAATCGGAGTATTATTATCCGTTTACACGAAAAGCGGCATTGAAGCTCAGCGCTGATATTGGTTACGGTGACGGATACGGTGATACCGATGGTCTTCCGTTCTTTAAAAACTATTTTGCAGGCGGTTCACGCTCGGTGCGTGGGTTCGAAGCGCGTTCACTTGGCCCGCGTGATAGTAGTGATTTTCCTCAGCCATTTGGAGGAAGTAAACGGGTGTTATTGAACGCCACACTATTACTTCCAGTTGGTGATGGGGCGTTGGATAAACGGCTTCAGCTGTTTGTTGATGGTGGTCAGGTGTTCTCCAATGACCAAAGCGTCGAGCTCGACGAAATCCGTTTTACCGCGGGTGTAGGATTTAATTGGATTTCGCCAGTAGGTCCTTTATCGATCAGTTACGCGGTTCCGCTTAACGAAGTAGAAGCAGACCCTCTTAACGGCATTATTGGCGACGAAGTGGAACAGTTCCAGTTCAGCGTAGGTCAACTCATTCAATAGTTTTTTCACCACGTTAGAGTTAGTACGCATCACTTTAGAATCGTGGCATCATTAAAATCGGTGCCCATGAAATGAATTATCCAATACTAAGACGGTTTGTTAGTGTTGGGCATTGTTTAAAAAATAAGAAATTAAAGGTATTAGAAATGTTAAAACGTAGTTTAATCGTATTTGCCGCACTGGCTTTATGCATGCAAGCATCCATCGCTTCGGCTGAGCTGAAAATAGGTGTATACGACGCACGTAAGATTCTTGAATCATTGCCCGCTGTGCAAAAAGAGTTCAAGAAGCTAGGCGCTGAATTTGAACCTAAAGAGAAAGAAATTGCTGATAAACGAACAGCTCTCGTAAAGTTGCAAGAAGACATTAGCAAGAACGCAGGTACTATTTACTCGGAAGAGGAATATAAGAACAAACAACTTGAGTTCCAAAGTAAACGTCGCGAGCTGCAATTATTGGCGGAAGACACTGAGCGCTTAGCCAATGTTCGTCGTAACGAAGTGGTTCGTAAAATTCAAAGCTCCGTAGATCAAGAAGTACGTAAGTATGCTGAAGAAGAAGGTTATGACCTGATTTTACGCAGTGGAGTATTGTACGCTGGGCCGAATGTTAATATTACTCAAATGATTTTGGAGCGTATGTCTTCTAAATAGTATTGATATGGGTCATAAAACGAATACTGCGCGTTAGTGTTGTTTTGTGAGCTAAAGACGGTTAATCGGAGACGATATATGTCTCCGATTAACATCAGAAAAAGTGGTACTATTGCGTGCTTACAGTTTCAGAGGCTTCCACTAGGAAGTCTTTTGCGTTCTACAAACCGTTAAAAAAGGATCAACCGAGTGGCCTTACTAGATATACACCAAATCAAAAATTTTCTCCCACATCGTTACCCGTTTTTGTTGGTAGATAAGGTATTAGAGGCGGTGCCAGAAACAAGCATGGTGGCGCTTAAGAACGTAACCTACAATGAACCGTTTTTTGAAGGTCATTTCCCCAACCGCCCCGTTATGCCTGGGGTATTGATTATCGAAGCCTTGGCTCAGGCGGCGGCCTTAATGGCCAGTTATGGCAGTGATGATACGTATTCATCGAATCGGATTTACTATTTTACTGGTATCGATAAGGCTCGATTCAAGCGCCCAGTGGAACCGGGTGACCAACTTATATTTGAAGTTGAATTGGTTCGTAGAATCAAAAATATGTGGAAGTGTAAAGGTGTTGCTAAAGTTGATGGCAAGCTTGCCGCCTCAGCTGAATTGATGTTCACATTTAAGGAACTTGAGGCCTAGTCTATGAGTGTTAATATTCACCCTACCGCCGTTATAGAGAGTGGCGCAGAACTTGGTACTAATGTGTCAGTTGGAGCGTATTCAGTTATTGGTAGTAACGTGAAAATCGGGGATGGGTCGACTATTTTCTCGCAAGTTGTGATTGACGGTCACACCGAATTGGGCGAAAACAATCAAGTTTTTTCATTCACGGCAATTGGTGGTGAACCACAATCAGTCTCCTACAAAGGGGAGCCAACTCGAGTTCAAATCGGTGACAATAATATTTTTCGTGAGAATATTACGGTGAATAGAGGCACCATGGATGATGAAGGCATCACTGTTATTGGCAGTAATAATCTGTTCATGGCTTACGTTCATATAGCCCACGATTGTCGACTAGGCTCAGATTTACTCTTTTCAAACAATGCCAGTCTGGCTGGCCATGCTAGGGTTGGCGACTATGTAGTATTAGCGGGTTACACATTAGTACACCAATTTGTTCGAATTGGAGAACACAGCTTTTGTGGAGTCAACACCTACTGCACTCTAGATGTACCTCCCTTTATGTTAGTTGCCGGGAACAAAGCGATAACCCATGGGATTAATGTTCGAGGTTTGCGCCGCCGGGGTTTAGACAAAGAGACAATCTTAGAACTTAAGCGAGCCTATAAGACGATTTATCGTTCAGGACACACCATGGCGCATGCGATTGAGGTGCTAGGTGAGCAACAATGGAACAGTTCAGAAGTTCAGCGCTTAATCGCATTTATTAAAGATTCTAAACGTGGTGTCATTCGTTAGCTTATCTTCCCGATTAAATAATTAGTTGCTATGAAAATTGGAATAGTTGCTGGTGAAAAATCAGGGGATTATTTAGGTAGTGAGCTCATTAAAGCATTTAGGAGGCGTTATCCTGAAGCTGAATTTGTAGGCTTGGCTGGCCCACTGATGATGGAACAAGGCGCTGTTTCTCTAGCGGAAATGGATAAGATAAGCATTATGGGCGTTGCTGGAGTGCTTAAGTCTCTGTTTGAATTGCTGAGTATTCGAAAAACCATTCGCGAACATATGTTGGAATGGCGTCCCGATGTATTTATCGGTATTGATGTGCCCGATTTTAATCTCGGCCTTGAAATAAAACTAAAAGAAGCTGGGATTCCAGTGGTCCATTACGTTAGCCCCACTGTTTGGGCTTGGCGCGGTGAGCGTATACACAAAATAAAGCGTGCTATAAATTTAATGTTGACCTTGTTTCCTTTCGAGGAGACGTTCTATAAAGAACATAATACGCCTGTGAAATACGTTGGGCACCCATTGGCCAAGCCAGTACTGAATTGGGAGATCACGAGCGATGCCAAAAATGCAATGGACTTGGGGGAGGGTAAGCGTCTTATAGCAATTCTTCCAGGTAGCCGTATGAGCGAAGTCTCTCGATTGACACCAATCATGTTGCAATCCTGCATTGTATTAAGTCAACGTTATCCGGATTTAGAATTTCTTATACCGGCGGCGTCGGAGAAACTTGGAACATACATAGTTGGTGAGGTTGAGAAAGTAAAGGCGCCGATCAAAGTTATTCTTGGCCATTCGCGAGATGTATTGGCAACGTCCTATATGGCGGTGTTGGCGTCCGGTACAGCCGCTTTGGAAGCCGCTCTGTTCGCCAAGCCAATGGTCGTGATGTACAAAGTGGCCAAGTACGAAGAGTGGATGGCCGCGCGTACCATGGTGGTCAAACATTTTTCCATGCCGAATCATTTAACTAAGCCACCCGTAGTAACAGAACTCATTCAAAATGATGCCACGGTAGAGAATATGGTGGCGGAAGTGTCGAAGTTGCTAGATAACTCGAATGCATACACATTCATGCATGATAAATTGGCAGAGATAGCTCCAATTCTCAGCGAAGATTCAGGTGAGCTAGCGTGTGATGCAATAGAGGCTCTATTGGATAAGAAAAGTGAAGAACAACTATTATGATTATTGCAGGTGTGGATGAGGTTGGTCGAGGGCCTCTGGCTGGCCCGGTTGTGACGGCGGCCGTGGTGTTGCCAGAATGCTTTGATTTGCCAGGCTTAACAGATTCTAAGAAACTCACCGCCAATAAACGCGAAATACTGTCGGATTCTATTAAGAAGCAAGCTCTCTCTTGGTCGCTTGGCCAAGCTTCGGTTGAAGAAATTGATGGACTCAATATTTTACACGCTACTATGCTAGCCATGCAGAGGGCCGTAGCCGACTTGCCCATGGCGATAGACAAAGTATTAGTCGATGGTAATCGGGCACCAGAATTTGGTGTTCCCGCAGAAGCGATCATCGGAGGGGATGGAATCGAACCTGTAATTTCGGCCGCTTCGATTATTGCCAAAGTGTCTCGCGATCGATTAATGGAGGCCTACGCTAGTGATTTCCCGCATTACGGTTTTGAGCGCAATAGTGGTTACCCTACTAAGCAGCACCGAGATGCTTTGATTAAGTTTGGAGTGACTCCAATTCACAGACGCAGCTTTGCACCCGTTAAAAAATTGTTGTAGGCCGCTAAGCTAATTCAACTCAAAGGCTATTATTTTAAACTTAGCCTAACAAAGCCCTTCGAAAAAATTGTGATGGGTTTATAATTTGTTCATGCCTAATACTTTTGTTCACCTACATTTACACTCCGAATATTCGCTCGTTAACGGCATGATTCGCCTACCGTCGTTGGTAGAGCAAACTCGGACAAATCAAATGCCTGCGGTCGCCTTGACTGACATGGGTAACCTATACGGCGCGGTAAAATTCTTTAATAAATGTATATCTCATGGTATCAAGCCGATAATTGGCGCAGAAGTGTACATAGAAAATTTGGATCAGGTTGCTCAGCCTTATATTATGGTGTTATTGGTTCAAGATGAAGTGGGTTATGTCAACCTTTCGGAGCTATTGTCACGTGGTTTTCGCGAAGGTCAGGCTCAAGGTAAGCCGATTATCCAGAAACAATGGTTAGAAGGTAAGACCGACGGTTTGATATGTCTTTCTGGTGGCATCAGAGGGGAGCTTGGCGGTGCCATTATGGCTAGCCGAAATAATTATCGAGAAGAAATAATTCAGCAATATCAATCATTGTTTCCTGATCGTTTTTTTATTGAAATACAGCGTGTTGGCCGCGCCCACGAAGAAGAATATATCTCTGAAGCGGCTCAGCTAGCCGCTAAGTTTCAGATTCCGCTGGTCGCTACCAACGATGCTCACTTTATGCGGGAGCAGGACTTTGAGGCACATGAGGTTCGAGTTTGTATCAATGAAGGTAGAGTGCTCAACGATACTCGCCGAGTGATTCACCATACTCGCGAGCAATATTACAAAAGCTCGTCGCAGATGATTGAACTCTTCAGCGATATACCGAGTGCCATTGAAAATACCCTGTTGATTGCCCAACGTTGTAATTTTGTTATTCGCATGGGTGAATATTTCCTGCCCGATTTTCCGGTGCCTGAAGGCGAAACCATAGAGTCGCATCTGCGTAACGAATCTTTTGCTGGTTTGGATGTGGTTTTAAGTCGGCGTTACCCACAGGGGGAAACGCCGGAAGTCCGCGCTGAGTATGAAGCTCGAATGGAATTTGAGCTCAAAATTATCCTTGAAATGGGGTTTCCTGGCTATTTTCTGATCGTTGCCGATTTTATCCAATGGGCTAAGGAAAATGATGTCCCGGTTGGCCCAGGTCGAGGTTCAGGGGCCGGTTCCATTGTGGCGTATTCGCTCAAAATTACTGATTTAGATCCCATCGAACACATTCTTTTATTTGAGCGATTCTTAAACCCAGAACGCGTCTCGATGCCTGATTTCGACGTTGATTTTTGCATCGAAGGGCGAGAACGAGTTATTGATTATGTTGCCCAGAAGTACGGTCGCGACAAGGTCTCGCAAATCATTACCTATGGAACCATGGCCGCTAAAGGTGTCATTCGCGATGTTGGTCGAGTGATGGGTATGTCCTATGGGCACGTCGATGGTGTGGCTAAATTAATACCATTTGATTTAGGCATTACCCTGACTAAGGCGCTGGATCAAGAGCCTGAATTGAAGGAGCGCTACGATAATGAAGAGGAGATTACCGAATTAATTGACATGGCGCTCAAGCTTGAAGGCTTGGCTCGAAACGTCGGTAAGCATGCTGGGGGAGTGGTGATCTCGCCGACAGATTTAACCGACTTTACACCGCTTTATTGTGAGCATGGTAGTGACCAAATCGTATCTCAGTACGATAAAGACGACCTAGAAACAGTTGGTTTGGTGAAGTTTGATTTTTTAGGTCTCAAAACACTCACAATAATAGATTGGGCGGTCAAGGCAGTTAATTCCCAACGTATTCGAGAGGGTGAAGAAATACTCGATATCACCAAGTTAGCCTTGGACGATAAACCGACCTATGAACTTCTTAAGAAAGGCCTTACCACGGCGGTCTTTCAATTGGAATCTTCAGGCATGAAGGAGTTGATTAAGAATCTTCAGCCTGACCAATTTGAAGACATTGTGGCTTTGGTGGCGCTTTATCGCCCCGGCCCCTTAGGTGCCGGCATGGAGAAGGTGTATTGTGATCGAAAGCACGGTAAGGAACCGACCAAATACGCCCACCCAATGCTCGAACCAATATTGAATAACACTCAAGGAATTATTCTCTATCAAGAGCAAGTTATGAATATCGCTCAGGAAATGGCTGGGTATTCCTTAGGAGGCGCGGACATATTGCGCCGTGCTATGGGTAAGAAAAAGCCTGAAGAAATGGCCAAGCAGCGAGCTATTTTTGAACAGGGTGCGGCCGAACGTAACGTGCCACTGGAAGTCGCCAAAGAAGTCTTCGATTTAATGGAATATTTTGCTGCCTACGGCTTTAACAAAAGCCACTCAGCCGCGTACGCTTTGGTGGCCTACCAGACGGCATGGTTAAAAGCACATTATCCGTCGCAGTTTATGGCGGCTTGTATGTCGGCCGATATGGAAAATACCGACAAAGTAGTGATTCTTCTAAATGAAGCTAACGAAATGGGGCTTTCGGTTCAACACCCCGATATCAATTTGTGCCAATATCAGTTCGTTACTACAGGCAATAACCAAATAGTTTATGGCTTGGGCGCGATCAAAGGTATTGGCCGCCCGGTTATCGAGAACATTATCGACGCTCGTGATAGTG
>CAYQVT010000150.1:0-8863 GCA_964420885.1 uncultured Gammaproteobacteria bacterium | reverse complement strand
TGTTGCCAAGCGCAATAAGAAACGGCAATTTCTTCGAGCATGCCCAGCGAACCGGCAGGTTTGGTCAACAGAATTTGATGTGCAAGTGCCGCGTCGATATCAGTTTGTTTGACTTGCCTAGAGGGCTTTAGGTACCAGGCTTGGCTCATGATAAGGTACTCAGAAAGTTGTGTGTTTCGGTTGATTTTAGCGCGCTTAATAAAGTGTGAAACTCGTTTCCTGCTAATGATAGCCTGAGCCAATTGCATTCTTGGCCTGCATTTGAATTGAATCGATCTCCGAGACGGGTCCAAATGTGTTGATTGGCTAGATTTTTGTGGAGCCCTTCGATCGAGGAACAGGGTGCAAATAAGCTAAAGAAAAGTGTTTGATTGACCAGTCGGCTGTCAGGAATACGATCCGCCAACTCTGTCATCAGCTTATTTTGAGTTTGCGCGTGCTTTGATATTCGTTGGTGTTGTTCGTCTTGCCACTTAGTGTCGCCTAGAGCCATGGTTGCTAAGGCCATTGAAGGCGCCGCTATGCCCCAGGGAGAAAGAAGCTGTCCTAATCGACCGACAACGGGGAGCTCACCAATGACGAACCCTATGCGAGCACCAGCCAAGCCGAAGAATTTGCCTATCGATTTTAGAACAATTCTATTGTTGGCAGGATTGTGATTCTGAGCCGATGACCGAGTGAACGGCTGAGCCTCCGATTGGGTTACCGACCTAGCCATGTTGAGATCGGAGAATGCTTCGTCGATAAACAGCGTGCCACTTATTTGGTCGGCGACTTCACTAAGAAAGGCCTGGTCATAATAGTCGCCTGTCGGATTATTTGGATTGATTACCACTACGTTTTCAATGGTTTGTTCGTCTATTAGCCTCATCAATGCGGCTTGATCCCGATATCGATATACGGTGTGCCCAGCTATATGCCAAGAGTTGGCGTGTTCTTGGTACCCGATTTCAGGTATGGCTATCGACTGCTTGGCTTCATAGAGTAGAGGAATGAGGCGAATAGCGATTTGCGATCCTGGCGTGGCGATGATTTGATTCGTCGAACATTGATAATACTTTGATGCCACATTGAGTAACTCAGTTTGGTCACTGGGTAAATTACGCCAAGTGAGTGAGTTAATATGAGGGGCGGGGTAAACCCAGGGACTGATACCGGTTGATAAATCCAGCCATTGAGTTTGGTCACCGCCATAAACATCTATGGCTGAGCGAAGGTCACCCCCGTGTCGTAAACTGAGAGTTTGGCTCAAAGCGGCGCCTCAATATTGCTAATAAAATGGTCCATAATTGTGAGCAAACAAAAGGTGATACACCAAAGTAGTAAGGCACGCTGTACAAGTTTACAAGCGCGTAAAATATCACTCGCTTGCGGTGTATTGACCCCACCGAAAAAAGGCTTTCTAATTATTCTTCCATGGTAACTGGCCGGTCCACCCAAACGAATATTTAGGCTGCCAGCACCAGAGGTCATTACAGGGCCACTGTTCGGACTCGCCAGTTGTTTGGCATGCACGCGCCAACTGGAAAAAGCTGTTTTAGTGTCTCCACATAACGAGTAGCACAGAGCCGTGATGCGCGCTGGAAGGTAATTAAGAACATCATCGAGTATGGCCGCACTTTTGCCAAATAATTCAAAGCGTTCATTTCGATAGCCCCACATGGCATCGAGCGTGTTTATTAGCCGGTACAATACGACCATTGGAGTTCCACCAACAATGAACCAGAACAGTACTCCGAATATAGCATCGCATCCATTTTCAAGCGTGGATTCGATGGTGGCTCGTGTTATCTCAGTTTCGCTCATATTAGCGCTATCACGACTCACCAAAAGTGAGACTTGTCGTTGAGAGGCCGATACAGATTTACAGCTTAGCGCACTTAACACGTTTTCAGCATGCGCAATGAGGCTCTTGTGACCAATCGCCAAATAGATAAGCAATATGGCAAATACTCCAGAGAGCAAAGGGTGAATGCTGGTTAATTGATAATCAGCGAAGTCAATGGCGAAGGTTAATGGAAGTACGAGCAATAGCAGGCAAATAAGGCCAGTAACAAAGCTCATAGGGGAATCAGCGCGGTGATTCAACTTCTTTTCGAGGGCGTTTGCGCACCAACCAAATCCCACCAGCGGATGAAATCGCTTCGGCTCGCCAAATAGGTAATCAAGCGTCAATCCGGCTGTTGTTAAAACAAAAACCATATCAACCGCTATCACGTTTTACCGGCACCTCAATACCGGCAACAATTAAACTGACGTTGTTGGCAATTTCGGCTATTTGTTGGTGTAGCCAACCACTTTCATCCACAAATTGGCGAGACAGCTCGCCCATGGGAATAATTCCAGAGCCAACCTCATTACTTACCATAATCACGTTTGCTTCGGTCTGTTTAAGCGCGTTCAAGAATGCATCACGACGTTTAGGCCAACTTCCGTCGTGTAAGCCATTACTTAACCAAAGTGTTAGACAGTCAATGAGTATTGTTGAAGAATTTTTTTGACTATTAATGATAACATCGATGGCCAGTGGTTCCTCTATTAGTTGCCATTGCGGGCCTCGGCGTCGTTGATGATGACCAATGCGTTCAGTCATTTCGGTGTCTTCGGCAGTCGCGGTTGCCAAATAAACGAGATCAGCTCCGCTATTATTATTACGGAAAATAGTAAGCGCGGTTCGTTCTGCAAAGCGGCTTTTACCACTGCGAGCGCCGCCCAATATTAGATGACAAATCGGCATTTACAGCCCAATAACCACAGGTGAATTGTTATCAGGGTGTAGAGCAATGTGTACGTCTATCTCAAATAGGGATTTTATATTCTCGGCATTTATCACTTCATTAATATCACCGAAAGCTAGGCGTTCACTACACAACAGAGCTAAGGCTTTATCGGCGTAGCGAGCAGCGAGATTTATGTCGTGCACCACCATAACAACCGCCACCCCGTGACTGGCCAATTCTCGAATAGCGTTCATTAGTAAACGCTGATGGCCAAGATCGAGCGCGGCTGTGGGCTCATCTAACAATAATAATCTCGTACCATTCGCTGCATCGCTTTTCTGCCATATTTGCGCAAACACGCGAGCCAGTTGAACGCGTTGTTTTTCTCCGCCGGACAGTTCTGTGTAAAGTCGTTCAGATAGAAAACTGATATCCATCAAGGCTAAGGCTTCTTGAACAATTTGGTCGTCTTTTTGGCGCCCTGTTTTGTGCGGTATTCGTGATAGGGCCACGACTTCAGATACGCGATATGGGAAGTTGAGCAAGCTCAATTGTGGTAAAACAGCAATTTGCCTTGCTCTCAATTTCGGTTCGGCTTCGAGTCCATTAATCGTGATCTCTCCCTCATAGTTAAGATCGCCTGCGATGGCGTTCAAGAGGGTTGATTTGCCGGCACCGTTGGGCCCTATAATCGCTAGCACTTCGCCACTGTTTAAATGGCAGCTCACTTGCTTGACTAAGGTATTGTGAGTTTGGCGTCTGCTGGCTTTAATACTCACATTATCTAGGTTTAAAAGGTGCGATTGCATAGTGTTACCTATCGCATGCCAAACTCATGGCGATGCCTGAGTAGTGAGATGAAAAAGGGAGCCCCAAGGATTGCTGTTACCAGCCCAACCGGTAGCTCTATCGGTGAAACTATGGTTCGAGCGATGGTGTCTGCAAGTAATAGTAATACGGCTCCGCCAACGGCCGAAATTGGCAATAAATAACGATGGTCTGGGCCAATACTTAAGCGAACCATGTGAGGCACAATTAGACCAATAAATGCAATTGTTCCAGCTAGCGCAACGGAAACGCCCACACCCGCGGCGACCAATAGCACTAATCTTATTTTAATAGATTGAACAGACAGACCTAGATGACGTGCTTCGGACTCTCCTAATAATAGAGCGTTGAGTGCAGTACTGAAGCGGGGCAGTATGGCCAGGATAAGTGCGCTGGCTATAGCAACGATTACAACACGTTGATAGCTAGCGCCGTCTAAGCCACCCATGCGCCATAGACTGATACGTCGGAGCATTGCTTCGTCACCGAAGAATTCTAAGATATTGGTTAAACTGCCTGCGAGCGCGGTAATCGCTATTCCAGCGAGTAACATTGTTGCCACTGAGGTTCCGTGCTCGTTAGTAGCAAGGCTATAAACGATTACCACAGCGATGCTACCACCAATGAACGCACCGATCGAAACCAAAGTGAGACCAGAAAAACCGCTTAATGTGATAAGACTGCTGGCGAAAAAGATGGTCAATGCTGCGCCAGCGGAGGCTCCCGCCGTAACACCAATTAATGAGGGGTCAGCCAATGGGTTTCTGAATAAACCTTGCGTGGTGGCGCCGCATATTCCCAATAGCGCGCCGACAAACCCGGCTAGAAGAGCACGCGGTAATCTAATTTGCTGAATAATTAAATCGGAACGGCTCGTGGCTTCGCCACCTGTGAAACTTCTTAAAAAAGACATGAACGTGTTTCCGAAGTCTAGAGATATTGTTCCGAGTGCTAATGCTGCAAAAAAACTAGTAGGCAGCAAACCACAGGCGATTAGAATCACACGCTGTCTGTGATTAAGATGTTTATATGAGCTCATCACTCTAACCACCTTTAAGAGCATTAATAAAGGTAGGGTCTAGGCTCTCTTCTAAGCAATCAGCTAAGCGTTCCAGCTGTTGTTCTCTGATTAGATTAAGATCAACCGCTTCTCTGGATTCTAAGCCAGCCCACTCTAGGAGCGAATTAGCGGCCTCGGGTTGATCAAATAACCCGTGAAGATAGCTACCCATTACGGCGTTGTCCAAGCTAATCAGTCCATCGAATTTGTTGTTGTCTAAACGAACCAGTGGGGTTAAATGTTCGCCTGTCTCGGTACTCACGCCACAGTGAATTTCATAACCGCTTACGCTGGTTTCATATAGGTCACTGGCGGCGAACTTTCCATCGACTCGTTTTAATTTTTTTTCAGGATGTAACACGGTGGAGATATTTAAATGTCGAAAGCCGCATGATGAGCCCATGTTGGTTTCTATTTGATTTGGATCAGAAATTTCCCCACCTAACATTTGATAACCACCACAAATCCCAATAATTTTCCCTCCGTAGCGTAAATGCCGCTTAAGGGTTTTGTCCCAAGCGGCGGCTTTTAGACTGGCTAAATCCTCGAGTACATTTTTTGAGCCCGGTAAAATAATTAGGTCGGCCTCGACGTCGCTTTGCTCAATCGAAACAAAAATTAGGTCGACATTCGGGTGCATACGTAGTGCGTCAAAGTCGGTGTGATTGCTGATCCTAGGTAACACTGGGACAACCACTTTGATTTTAGGTCCACTGTCGTTACTTATTTGAGACGTCGAGATGGCGTCTTCGGCGTCCAGAAAGAAGTTCGATAGGTAGGGAACAACTCCTAGAACGGGTTTGCCGGTGCGTTGTTCGAGCCATGTGAGTCCGGACTCGAGTAGACTTATGTCGCCTCTAAAGCGATTGATGATAAATCCAGTGACGCGTCGTTGCTCACTCGGTTCAAGTAATTCAAGAGTTCCAACCAGGTGAGCAAAAACACCCCCTCGATCGATGTCCGCGATCAGTACGACTGGGCAGTCCACTTCTTCAGCAAAACCCATGTTTGCGATGTCGTTAGCACGTAAATTGATCTCGGCGGGGCTGCCTGCGCCTTCAACGATTATTTTGTTGTATTGCTTAGCCAGACGAGTATGTGAATTTTTTACTGCTTGCATGGCGATTTTTTTGTAGTCATGGTATTCGGCGGCTTGCATCGCGCTAACCGCATGTCCATGAACGATGACCTGCGCACCGGTGTCACTTGATGGTTTTAAGAGGATAGGGTTCATATCAGTGTGTGGCGCCAGATTGCAGGCCTGTGCTTGTAACGCCTGCGCACGTCCAATCTCGCCTCCATCGATCGTTACCGCGCTATTGAGCGCCATATTTTGCGGTTTGAAGGGCGCCACTGAAACGCCATTTCTTGCGGCTACTCGGCATAAGCCTGCGACTATGACGCTTTTGCCAGCGTCTGAGGTACAACCCTGAATCATCAAAGTGTTGGCTGCCCTAAAACGATTTTTGAGGTCTAAGCCCAATTTAGCAATCCACGCCTCGACGAGCTTTGATACCTGCTTGGTACCCATGCTTTATATTTTTTACATCTGAAACGGTATCCATTACAGAGCGCAATTCACGTCCTCCACCGCGTCCGGTTACAACCACGCTTTGCTCGCGAGGACGGTTCTCGATTGCATGAACTATCTTACTTCGATCGAGGTATTTATAGCCGATCATATAGGTTAATTCGTCCAGGACCACAAGATCATAAGATTCGTCGGCCAACATTTTTTCTGCCACTGCCCAGGTCTTCTCCGAGGCAATGATATCAGCCGCTTTATCCTGGGTATTCCAGGTAAACCCCGTACCCATTTGATATATATCAGCCGCAGGACAATGATCGTTAATAAAGTTCACTTCGCCGGATTCTTGAGCACCTTTAATAAACTGAACGATACCTACTTTCTGACCATAGCCAAGAGCGCGAACCACCATGCCAAACGCGGAACTGGTTTTACCCTTACCGTTACCGGTTAATAAAATCGCCACGCCACGTTCAATGGAGTTTTTTGCAATCTGAGCGTCAACACGCTCTTTTTGCTTTTGCATTTTCTCCTTATGACGTTGTTGATCTGATGTCAGGGCGTCTAATTTATTTTCTGTCGTCATGCGCTGAGTATAAGTAAAACGGGCTCTTGTCCAAACTTATTCGATAAGCTATGAAGCAAGAGCCCGAGTTGGTCTACATAGTGATTGAGCAGTTTGGCATTAGAAACTAACTTTCACACTGACTTTCGCTTGCCGACCCTGCGTGTTAAATCGCTCGGTCGCGCTGATTAGGTTAACGGTAAAATCTTTGTCAAACAGATTGTCCACATTTGCAAATATCTTTACCTTATCGTTAAAATCGTAGCTCGCACTGATATCGAATAGGGTATAACCGCCAATTTGTGTACCGGAACGATCAAAACGATCACTTTCAGATTTGAGATTAAACCCTAAATCAAACTTACCAAAGTCCCTTGACGCCGACAGCGACAGCGTTTGCTCGGCACGATCGTCCAATTCGATGCCAGTTTGCTGGTTTTCTGCTGATAATAAGTCGACATTCAGGCCGAGGTTCCAACCCGACCATTGCGTATTAATACTCGCTTCAACTCCTTCAATTTCGGCTTCGCCAACATTAGCGGCTAAAAACGTGTCGGGGTCAAAACTAAATAGGTTTTCGAAGTCTGTTTTGTAGGCCGCAACATACCAGTCGTAAGCGCCAGTATTACCGCGAAGCTTTATCTCATAGCTCTCTGATTCCTCCGGTAATAAATCTGGGTTACCAAAAAACGGGAAGAACAAGAAATTGAACGATGGCGCTGAAAACGCCGTGCCATAACTGATGGTCGCATCGATATTATCGTTGATGTCGTAGCTCAGAGCGAGGCTACCATTCGTGTCGGTGCCGTAGGCCGAGTTATCATCAAAGCGCAAACTTGCGGCCACACCGATTAGTCCTGAACGGGAAGTCAGTTGTGCGAAAGCCCCTGTATTGTCGCGCTCCGTCACTGGAAAATTGGTGGTGGGTGACTCGATGTCTTCTTCGTAGTAATCAAAGCCTGCAGTAATAACTGAGGTATCGCCTAGTTCAAACACCCACTCGGTACCGGCGCTATCACGATTGGTGGTCAAGTCCGACGGGAAAGCACCATTTGTGACCGACTCATCTTCGTTAGTGCCTAGCGTGATATTCCAATCGATGGTTTCACTCACTTGTGTATTGAGTGTTAACGCGGTACTCGCGGTTTTATTTTCAGTTTGTAAGCCTGGGTCGCTTCCAAAGGTGTTGTCAAAGTCAACGGTATTGTCGGTTGTGAGCACGTTCAGACTTAAAGACGTGACTTCACCAAAACTTACCTTTGCGCCAAAGGCTATTGCGGTTTCTTCGAAGGAGTCGATATCGTCGTTGCCGCCACCGAGTATGCTGGTTCGGTCGATGCCATCGGTATCTTCACTGTGTGCCGATATGTGGAAACTATTGCGTTCGTCGCCAGCATTAAACGACACATCAAATTCTTCGAGTGAATCGCTGCCCACCGAAGCACGAACAGAGCCTATGCCTTCGCCACCTTTTTTAGTGAACAGCTGAATTACGCCCGCCGCCGCATCTGCGCCGTAAATTCCAGAGAACGGGCCTTTTAGAATTTCAATACGCTCAATTGCTTCAATTGGATAACTGTTTAACGCTGCCGCGCCGAGTGTAGCACTGCCGACTCGAACGCCGTCGATCAACACTATTGTTTGAGAACTGGATGCGCCACGTAAAAATACACCGGTTGTTGAACCGCGACCGCCTGAATCGCTGAAACTAATGCCTGCGATTTGGTCGATAAGTGCCGGGATACTTTTTGCTTGGGCCGCCTCAATGTCGCTTGAGTCAAATACGTGCACTGTTTGCAACACGTCTTCGAGAGATTGATTGTTTTTGGCGGTAACGACGATTTCTTCTTTTTCTTGTGAAAACGCAATGTTGCAAACACCTAGGCAGGCGAGTGCGACGCTCGTTTGGATAAATTTGTTCATTTTTAACACCTTAATTTGCGCTTTTGATAGCACAGCTAAAATAATTGAGAATCAATAAGGTGATAAAGCGAGGAATCAAGGAAGGGCAGGTGGCAGAATGCTTGGACCAGCTGCTTTGCCTTGGATGGTAGCCCTCCGCTCCATCAACGGTCTAGAACTGAATCGAGTAACTGTTTTGTTAATAACAAGCAATCAATCGAAACGTGCAGGCCGGTTCCGGACTTACCAAAACATTGCTA
>CAYQVT010000149.1:1323-8879 GCA_964420885.1 uncultured Gammaproteobacteria bacterium | reverse complement strand
TGCCTGAATATTTCACTAGAGAAACAGGTGATAAGATAAAGCAGCAATCCTTATTAAACCGAGTAGGTATCGCGTTTGAGGAGCAGCAAAGATATGAAGCTGCCATCGCTCTATTCAAACTCAATATCGAGTTATTTCCGGGTAATGGCAACCTGTGGGAAAGTCTAGGTGAAGGTTATCTTGCTAAAGGCGACAAGGCACGCGCCATGGCCAGCTATCGGAAATCATTGACTATGAAACCAAGCGAAGGTTGCTTCTGGTGCGCCAATGCCAAAGAACAGCTGATTATATTGAGCCAGGAATAAGTTTTCACCACTATAGTCAACCATTATATCGTTACGGTAGTCGAGCATGTTTGGCCACAGAATTTTTCCAGAGTAATTTGGTTTCTCACTTCGATCATTGAATTAATGATTGCACATGAGTTTGAGATTTGCGCAATACCTATTCTATGATAGGTGCCCGTTTACGTGAGTTATTTATTATGGAACCTTTAAAACAAAGTTTTGCGATCCTCTTGGTCTGTTTAATATCGCTTACTCCCACTGCAGGACAAGCGCTCGATGGGTTTGAAATAGCTAAACCTAAGAAAGAAATAAAACCTAGGTACCCTGTGGGTCGCTTTTCTGACTACAGCGAGGTCAGCCGGGATGATGGTCAAATCGAAATGTACTTTGTCGTAAATGCCGACGGTTCGGTGAGCGCACCAATGGTGGTTCGAACGAGCATGACCAAGTTTATAGAACCGACTTTACGTGCCCTTGAGAATAGCACTTTCGAGCCCGCCAAACTTAATGGCACGCCCGTCGTATCAACGGTCAAGCAGACATTTTTTTTCGAATATACCGCCTTAGACACGGCTAATTCGAGAGGAAATAAGACCTCGTTTCTTGATAACAGACAAAACAGTATTCCTGACGGCTATCAGAGCTTTTATACCCAATTCACGAAAGAAATATCAAAAGCTAAGCCATCTCAAAAAAAAGCAGCAAATTTACTAAGGCGGATGCACAAACTAAAACATCAAAGCTTTTACAGTCTTACGTATCACAGCCTTGCTCGCTATCGCTTTGCCCAAAAGTTTCAAGGCAGACAAGAGGTCATTGCTGCCTTAAAAGATCTAGTTTGGTTTGATCCACAGGTGAGCGAGAACTTCCAGATACTTAAGAGTGATTTAAAAGACGCGATTTGGACAAGTTTGCTCCAACACCAAATACAGGAAGGGCAGTATGCGGAAGCATTAGAGACGTATTCGAAATTCTCAGAACTGCGACCCGGAGGAGAAATGCCGTTTTCAGATTCTATAGAGCAAATTAATACCCTGAAACAGAGTAACCAAGTTGTTCAAAGGGCTATCTTTATTCCTGATCGTGGTTACACACAATTGCCTCTACTTAAAAATTCTTTCACCTTCATTGATCTAGAGGGCTCGATAACAGGCTTAACGTTACGATGTGATGCTCGCTACACGGAACTGAGTTACCAAGCTGATGTTGACTATGAATTGCCTCTGAAATGGGGAGCATGCAATCTGCAGATATCAGGTACCGCGGGAACAACTAGCAAAATTTTACTAAATTAAGCCAGTCAAACAGTCACAAACCGCTGCTGTTTGAACGCAAAAAACATAAAGCATGCCCTTTGGTAGCTGAGATGAACGAATAACAAAGCTTATAATTAGTCTAAAAGCGTTCTACCAACCTCGGTAATGTAAATCATTCGATTGGAACAATTTAAACGGCTACGTTAGACTCAGGCTAATTATGCGTTGACTCGACTTCTAATCAAATCGAACATACGAAAGAAGAAAATTGATAATTATATTTGTTCTAATATCACCCCTGACTTGCTGGAGCAGTAAGATTTGACGGAAAATAGTAAGGTCGAAGATCATCACCTAAATGGCTCAGAAGCAATGGAACGGTTGCGTAACCGCACCGATGAACTTGAGCTAATTATCTCTAGTTTAACCATATTCGCATTGTTATCGATGCCAGGTTGGTTATTCGGGAAGATAGCCAGCGTGTACATGCATCTTTCTGTTAGCTTGTTTATTCTGAGCACCGTTGGAGCACAGATTCTAGCGGGTGTCAGCTATGCCTTAGCAGCATGTTTTATTTTGCATTTGATGGTGCGAGCTTATTGGGTGGGCCTGATTGGATTACGCTACGCTTTTCCCGATGGTATTAATTGGGATAATACGCCGGGCATCGGCCCGATGAGTCGACGATATTATCGGGACACCTTGCCCGATATTGGAAGCGTTCTCCATAAAGCCGACCGATTTGCTTCTTCTTTGTTCGCAGTCATCAGTATGTTAACGCTCAGTGTGCTTTGGTTCAGTGTGATTTTAGTTGGTACATTAGCAACGGCAGGTGCCATTGGCGCGCGATTCGGAATTCCTAACTCCGCGATGGGAATTAGCTGGATATTTCTGATGGTTATTTTTATCGGCGCGCCACTACTGTTGTATCTACTCGATGCACAACTTGCATCACGCATACCTCGCTTATCCCAGAACCGCTTTTTTTCGAGTTTGGCCCAATTTCTCAGGCAAATAATTGGCCTAGCTTACCCTCGTCGGCTCGTCTTACCCGTCCAACTTACGCTTCAGAGCAATACAAGGCCGTTCGTCGTATTAGCAACCATGATTTTAAGTATTGTTGCCATCACCCTTATCGGTGTAACGAGCGCGCGGTCGTGGACCAGTTTCACTCTATCTGACGAGTTTACCTATCTAGGCAGAGCGGAAGTCTCGCAAGGGTTTCGAACAAGCTATTACGAAGATATGCCGAGCTCACTTGATCAACTGCGTGGCTCACCCCGAGTAAATAGCTTTAATCAAAGCGGCAGCTTTGTTAGCCTATTTCTACCGTATCAACCATTGCGAGATAACTTAGTACTCGACCAAATATGTGGAAGCGCCGAGCAAGCGCCAAATCGGATCGATTGTCTGCGCAAACTTTGGGAAGTATCAATCGATGGTACATTGGTGCCTATGTCCGGTTTTGAGCCTGCCGAACGAGCCGACATTGGTATGCGTGGCCTCATTGGGCTGGTACCGATGAAGGGTCTCGAGCCTGGTATGCGCAAAATTCGAGTAATATGGAACCCGGCAGTGGCCGACGATTCGGCGCCGATTGATGATCGCTTTGGAGCATCTAAATTGACCTTTGTTATACCGATTGCCTTCGCGCCTGGTTACGAGTTGTCGTTGCAACCATAAGACGATCGACCTATTAGCTAGAAAATCGGTGCCAGTTGAATCATTAGAACTAAGTAGTAAGATCCTAAGTTATGTTTCCGCTTAATTTAAACGTTTAAGCGTTGGCCGTGAAAGCGGCTTATTATAGAAATAGAACACAGTGCATTTATTTATCATGCAAAACCTCGTCTCGCAAATTTCGACAAAACGGCCTTTCATTTTAATCGTGGGCGCTTGGTTATTTCTCAGCCTTGCCCAGACTCTGCATTATTTTTTGTACTACGAGCAGTCTTTATGGAATTCGATTTATTGGAGTTTTAGAGATTGGCTAGTTTGGTTTGCTGTTTTTGCCCTATTATTTTGCATAGGGTCTAGGCACCGATTTTTGTTCGACTCGTCCATAAAGTCTCTGTTTTTAGTCGCCATCATGGCGATTGTAAGTGGTGCGCTTCAAATAATCATCATCAATAGTATCAGCAATTTAGTCGGCACCTCCACACGCCCGTTCTGGGTCGACGTCAATCGTCTTTACGCGAAGCGTTGGCTACAACATCTTTTCACGTTTTTTCTATTTTGGTTACTGCTAAAGAACCATTTTTCGAAAAACAGCGTTGTTGTCGAGGGGTCAGTTGTCAAGGGGTCAGGTATCGAGAGATTAAGCCTCGACGATGCTGACATACCGGCGAAAATAAAAGTCAATGATGGTAAACAAACGCACTGGCTTAGAACCACCAATATCATCTCGCTCGAGGCTGCGGGTAATTACGTATGCTTTCACACTGAACTAGGTCAAATCATCTCCAGAGAGACTCTAAAAGCGATCGAAAACCAACTCTCCGAACCGGCGTTTCTTCGCGTTAGCCGTTCTCACATAGTAAATACAGCAGCGATTGAACGCAGCGCCAGAGTCAGCCGATCTAAAATACACCTCGAGCTCAAAAATGGATCCTCGGTACCCATTGGTCCTTCCTATTGGCAACACGTGAAAGAGTTTCTCGATCTATAGCAGCGTTTGGTAATACACTTCCTACCCCACAATCCACGCAGTTCACCCCAAAGCAATGGTGTTAGGCGGTTTACAAATAGTAAATTAAGCGAAGTGCAATCATCTCTTAAAGAAACTATGAACCGTCGAAACTTTCTAAAAATCAGCTCTGCTGCAGGCTTACTTCCAATCCTTTCAACAGCGATGCCTTCAACCGGGCAAGCAATGACAAAAAAAAAGGTCTTGGTGCTTGGCGGCACTGACTTTTTCGGCCCCGTACTCGTCAAGGAATTGCTTGCGCAAGGGCACGAAGTGACGCTTTTTAATCGAGGGAAGACTAATCCTCACCTGTTTCCCGAACTCGAAAAAATTCGAGGTGATCGCGAGACTAAAGATCAGAGCGGTTTAGCAAACTTAACGTCGCCAGAACGCAAATGGGACTGGGTGATGGATACGTGGCAAGGTTCATCTAAGGCCGTCATTGATTCGGCCCAACTATTAGCCGACCGCATAGATCAGTATCAATATGTATCGACGGTATCGGTCTATGACAAATGGGACCGAGTCGGAATCAATGAAAACGAACCGTTGAACCCTTTGCCTGAGACAGAGGAGCCGATCATTAGTGAAAACCGATACGCATTACGCAAAACCTTCTCTGAGCTAGCACTCAATAGGATTCTTCCTGACCGTTGCGCTTTTTTTCGTTCTCACGGCATGCGCGGCTCTCGTACTACCGCGCCTCGACATGAACCTTATTGGCAAGTCAAGGTTGCGCGAGGTAAGCGCTTTGTTGTGCCCGCTGGAGTGGATTACTACCAAGTAACCGATATGGTCAGTTTGGCTCGGTTTATGATCCACTGCGGTAACAATACTCTCAAAGGCGCCTATAACGTTTGTTATCCACCGATATTGTTTAAAGAGTTTATTCAAGCAATCGTTAATTACACGGAAAGCCCGGTTGAGTTGCATTGGATTCCACAAGAGTTTCTACTCGAAAACGACGTTCAACTCATTCGAGACACCCCGCCAGGACGATACCGCTTTGACGTAAACAAGGCTCTGGAAGCCGGATTGATTAATCGACCACTTGAATTACTCTTCGAAGACCAGCTTAGAGGGTATCGAAACCGAAACCCCCACGATGACTTTGTTTTTGGAAAACCCGACACAAAGACAATATCTACTGCGAGAGAGGACGAAATTATTCAACTTTGGCAATCGAGAAAAAGAAAAATGGAAAAAGCGTGAACGCAAAATTTGAAGGTATACCAGACTGACATTGATCGTTTAAGTCAACGCTTTTGAGAATCCGATCGCATTCACCTCAATGTAAAAGTTGTGGTCGGATCTTAAGGCAATCTATCGCTGAGAGAATTTAGTGAAATCGGGCCAAATCACAGAATTCGCCAACATTGTTAATTAGAGGCACGAATACTGCCGGATATGGCAAAGAAAAACGCATCTATAGAGTGTAATCAACGGATATCTATAAACGGAGCTTAGGCATGAACTTGAACGCCCGACCATGCAATAATCAAGAAACTTGCTTATATTGACTCGCAGAACCTGAAAAGCTGAGCTAACCTTGTTCATACACTCTAGTGATTGGATCTTTAAAAGGTGTCGAAAAGAAAAATCAGTCTCACAAAAAGCGGGGGTTTGAGATGCTTAAAATTAAAAACTTAGTTCGCAGTCTAGTTCTACTCGTAATAGCGTCGGCGCTTATAAGCAACGTGGCGCACGCAAGGAAGTATAAGCCGGTCAACGAGATACCAGGCCAAGTACCAGAAACCGACGAAGAGCGAGGTATTTGGCAGGTCGGTATTGCGCATCAACAAAAAGTCCGAGGAACAGATGAGCTGGTCAACAATGCGGAGCTCGAGGAATACCTAGAGAGTGTGGTTATTAAACTTTTAGGCGACATGCACGGCAAAATCGGTTTAGATGTTGATGTCCTTGTCTTTCAAGACCCAAATGTAAACGCTTGGGTATACCCAAATGGCACCGTGGCAGTACAAACCGGCCTATTAGCCGCAATGGAAAATGAGGCGCAATTGGCCGCTATTCTTGGTCATGAAGTGTCACACTTTCTAAACCGTCACGCCTTTATTCAAATTAAGTCAAAGCAAAAACAATCCATTATTGGTAAGGGCATAGGCGTGCTGGCAACGGCAGCCGTTGCGGCCAAGACGGGCTCCGTCAATACCGGGCTTTTAAGCAGTGGCCAAGTATGGACTGAACTGGTCACAAGTGGCTATTCAAGAAAGTTAGAAACCGCCGCCGATAAGCAAGGCCTGCAATTAATGCTCGAAGCCGGCTACCCACCCAAACAATCTATTCCCGCTTTTGAGGCCATGCGCCAAGACGAAGACAATCAGGTCAATCTTGCAAAAATGTGGAGTAGCCACCCGGATATCGACGCGAGAAAAAAGAATCTGGCCAAGACCATCAAAAAATCCAAAGCTAAACACGGTCAAGAAGGCTTAGACAAAGCCGCATACAAAAATGCCGTGCGCATGGCGATATTAAGCAATTCTCAGTTATTGGTAAAATTTCGCATGTTTGAAGATGCCGTGGCCAGCCTCCAAGACTTTAGCGACACATTACCGAATGACGCCAGTGGCCAATTTTTGTTAGGAGAGGTCTACAGAAAACAAACCCCGCAAGGTAATTTTGAAGCACGTATTGCCGCCTATAAAAAGGCCATTGCTAATGATGCACAATTGGCGGAACCACATCGTGAACTCGGCATGGCCTATAGACAAGTTGGTGAAACTAACAAAGCCGAGGCTGCCTTTACATCTTATTTAAATCTGACTCCTACAGCTGCCGATGCGCCTATAGTAAGCTGGTATCGAGCGAACCTTGGCGCAGCTAAGCTCGGAGGCGGCGAATGAACATGATTAGACGTTTGACACTAGGCGTTTTGCTTTTAGTGTGCGCTTCACTTAATTCACCCGCCTATGCGCAAAGTACCAAAGATGCCTATATTGATATAAAGAAGAAGCAATTTAAGAAGCAGTTTAAATATTTGGCGGTGTCCCCTTTAATTTCGCCAGAGTCAATTGCCATGCCAGACGAGCTAAAACAAGTAGTGTCTGACGCGGTGCTCAAAAAGCTCGGCAAAGCTAAGATAAAAGTGCTGAATCCAGAACAGGTATTGGCAATTCACCAACAATTCGCTGCATTGTACCCAAATGGGCTTGATGACGATAATAGAGACCTAATCGAAGAACACACCCATCGTGAGTTGTTTTACCAATACCCTGTTGATGGCTTAGTGTCAGTGCAAGTGATGCCAGTCGCTGCGCCATTCGCAAAAGATAAAGCTGAGGGGGGCGGCACCTCACAAAAAATCAAACA
>CAYQVT010000149.1:0-1313 GCA_964420885.1 uncultured Gammaproteobacteria bacterium | reverse complement strand
GGGCGACGGTTTATTTGGGGCTCTCACTGGTAAGGGGTATGCGGGTTCCATTGCCGCCACGGCAGTGAGAATCGTCATCTCTAATCGCCAAGGCAAACCCGTTTATCGCTGGGAAGGTGGCATAGAAGTGATGATGCAACGTAATGGAAAAAAATTGGAAGCCTTACCCGTGAGCGACCTATGGCAAAAGCCAAAACGCGTCACTAAGGCGATTAAATACGCGCTCAAGCCAATTTAGCATTGGAATAAAGTTAATTGCTGAAAACTACAGGCTCAGACTCTATGACATTCAGAGCGTAGCGAAGAACCTTCCAATTCTTTGAAAAAATAGACCATTTGGCCTCTGATCCCTGAGCTATCTATCGACGATAGTTTTAGTCAATTATTTGTAGACCTCTATGGGCAACTTTGACCCGTTCGCGTTGACATAATAGAATGAGTTTTCGATTTTTGAAGCTGCAGTGCTGCGCTCGAGAGCTCAGTAATTTTAAGGAGTATAAATGAAAATTACTTTTTTCCTGGTCATGCTTTCGTTTTAGTGAGTTTTACGACGAAAGCCACAACTCAAGATAATAGAACTCTTCAAGTCGACGAGGCAAAAATGCGCACTGCGTAACGACCGCATTTAGACACTTAATTAAAAATTGCGATGCCAAGTCTGAGGAGAATTAATCGAATATACGCGTGATCTTGTTTTTGCATTTTAGTGTTCGGTTTCCGTTGCTTAACTTGTGGAGTGCATATACAAGATGACGGTAGGGAGTAACTTTCCGTCGATTCATAAACGGCACCGAATTGATCAATTCGAAATCTTCCCTCAATAGCTTGCCGAGTCATCGTCCCTCATTAACACCCAACAAAAAAGCCCTTGGCATCGCTGCACAAGGGCTTTTTAACTTTGACGCTAAGATCAGCTTAAGACAGCTTTTCTTTAATACGTGCTTTACGGCCAGTAAGTTCACGCAAGTAGTACAGCTTAGCGCGACGAACAGCACCACGGCGTTTCACGGTAACGGAATCGATTAGCGGGCTGTGAGTTTGGAAAACTCGCTCTACGCCTTCGCCGTAAGAAATTTTACGCACGGTAAACGCTGAGTGCAGGCCGCGATTACGCTTGGCAATTACAACGCCTTCATAGGCTTGAAGGCGCTCGCGAGAGCCTTCTTTAATCTTTACTTGTACAACAACGGTGTCACCTGGGCCAAAATCGGGGATATCGGCATTCAACTGTTCGTTGTTAATGTCATCAATTAGGTTAGTCATTTTAATCTCCAACTCTACTATTCAACGCGTTATTGCTTGAAGGAAGTATC
>CAYQVT010000148.1:0-8979 GCA_964420885.1 uncultured Gammaproteobacteria bacterium | reverse complement strand
AATGTGCCTTCGATCAGTGCCTTAACATCGCCTTCGACCTCACTGACAAAATTGGTCTGATCGTCCTGTGCTGCAGATGTACGTAGTGCGCTGCCCCAAGTCGCTACATTCATGCTATTTATTCGGCGGATCTCGTTATCACGAGCCCATTCATTGGCTATTTGAATCCCTAAGTCATAAAGTCTTGGTGCCATTTTTTCTTTTTCTTGCTGTGTGTCAATGGAAGCCAAAAACCGTTCGGACGCGCGATTCCATCCGTTGGGATATATTAGGGTTCCATGATAAAAGCGAACAATCCAAACCAAGTGTGCTTCGATTACTTTTGGGTCGGCGGTTTTCAGTTTTCTGTGTTCGAGAAATTTTTGAACAAAAATCTCTCTATCAGGGACGTCTGAGGGCCAGTTTTGGCCGGTTGTCAAAGTGTTGCAAGCGGTTAAAACCAATAGCAAAATTATGGTTGAAATGTTTTTTAAGTCTTTAAGCATATGTACGCTAAGGTCCCGATTGATATTCTTATTTTTGATTAGAGGTTTGCTATAATACTATGCGAATTTCAAACTAAATATAGTTTCTTTAAACGACATTATAAAGAACAATTCGCCAGCAGTAATTTAACAAATTGCCTATTATTTATGTTAACTGGCAGGCAACTTGTAAAGTTTAGTAACATATAAGCAACAAATATTGGAAATTTGACTAGAACATTGTCTAATTACTAAACCATCAGCTTGTTTGGATTCGAATACAGGTGATCATTATAAATCACAATCCGAGTCAAATGGATGGAAGAAGTGAATCGCCCTAGGCGGTTTATTTGACCAAATTCTGTGTTCTGTCAATCAAGGATACGGTTAACGAATTTATTTTAGCGCACACTGTAGGGGTATATTGTGGATCTAAGAAAGCGACGCAGCCAAGAGAAACTTCAATTGGCGTTGGCTCAACATTTACAAAATAAAACCATCGATGAGATAACAATCGGTGAGTTAACAAAAACGGCTGGTGTTAGCCGGCAGACTTTTTATTCAAACTTCGATAGCAAACAATCTATTTTACTTTCGCGTATTGAAGCGTTGTTTGAGAAAGCGTGGACTAAAACTGAAGTGCTTATTCAGAATGCCGAAATAGGGCGCGAAGAATTCGTCGAAGTCAGTGTGCGCAATTTATTGGAAGAGTGTGATAAAGAGCGAACCATGATGCGAGCCGCTTTCACGGGTCAAGCGGGTATACAATGTTTGTCATTATTAAAAACATTGATTTCGCGGCTAATTTCAGATCGCATTTTGTTTCAATTTAATCATAATTTTAATGCCCGCCAACTTGATACTATTTCTGATTTTTACGCTGGTGGTATTATCGGAACGGTACAAGGTTGGTTGATCGACGATACCGCAATGAAAGATATTTCGTCGGTAGCACGTCAAATTGGCCGTTTGATACCTCATGGCTTAGACGGATATATTGCCAAGCCCTATTAAGTTAAATTATTGGGCTTAAGTTACTAGTCTTAATTATGGGGCGTTCTATTGTATTGAACGCCCTATTATTTTGTGTCGCTAGTATTCTGCCAGCGATAACATGACTTTTTGCACTTAGGGCCGCGCTCACCGATAATTAGCAGTATGGAAACGATTTTAGAAATTGCTGAGCACGCAGCCCGACTCGGCGGCGATGTTATTAATGCAGGCGCGAAAAACTTAGGCGCTCTCAATGTTGAGCAGAAAACTCTGCACGATTATGTCTCAGAAGTGGACCGAGCGTCCGAAAAAGCCGTGTGTCGAGCGATCCTGAATGCGTTCCCAGATCATCAAATATTGGGTGAGGAATATGGTGAAGTCGGTGGCGGCTCGAATACTCAGTGGGTGGTTGACCCATTAGATGGAACCACTAATTTTCTACGTGGAATTCCTCATTATGCTGTATCGATCGGTGTAATGGTTAACGATCAGCTGGAACATGCGGTGGTTTACGACCCCGCTAAAAACGAGATGTTTAGTGCCTCGAAGGGTAACGGCGCAAGCTTAAACAATGTTCCGGTTCGAGTGAGCGCAATCGAATCTGTTAGAGGAGGACTGTTTGCAACCGGAGTTCCCTTTAGTGGTGATAATCTCGCCAGGGTTGATAGTTTTACCGGAACGATGGTGGATCTGCTAAATGAGCACACTAGCGGTATACGACGTTTAGGCTCGGCAGCGTTAGATTTAGCCTATGTGGCTGCGGGTCGATATGACGGTTATTGGGAGGCGAATCTAAAGATTTGGGATATTGCTGCAGGGGCTTTGTTAGTTACAGAGGCCGGAGGGGTAGTGTCGGATTTTAACGCAGCGGATAAGTATCTCCGCAGCGGGAATATTGTGGCTGGCCCCATGGGGGCGCATGCAAGTATGGTCGCTATAAGTTCGCGGCATTACCGTTAGCAGAATACCGTAGGCAATCTATTTATAAAAAAAGCCCTGTTTGCTCACACCGTTAACGGCGTTTGAAACAAGGCTTTGAACGTAAGTTTATGTCTAGCTTTGAGGAGTGAGGCTAGTGCGTGTAACCCATGTTTAAGACGAATGCTCGAAGGTTAAAACTTTCACGCGTTTGCATTCTTTTGACTAGTGGTCAGTTAGCTCGTTAAAAGCAACTAATCCAAGTAGTACAAGAGTAACAACTGTCATGATTTCCATAATAGCACCTGTAAAGAGTTAAAAAGTTCAGTTTTTGGTTAGTTGCGGAGCGGGTCTGCCGCGCCGACAGGTAGAATATGCGCTTCTTTTAGACATTTTTAAAATGGTTAAATCTCATATACAATATTCCTAAAAGTTATGTTTGAATTGCGTAATAATTACTAAGAAGAATATCTTATGAGCTTAGAAGTTTTAGTTACAAAAACGTGTAGGCGGACGAGCCTTAGTCTCATAATGGTCGGGTATCTAGGCTCTAAAACAGGCAAGTTTGATGAAGCATTGTCTACAATCACGCAATAAAAGATTCAATTTGTAATAAAAATCAGATTTATTTGTATAAATTGTAAACAATAGTGGCTTTTGCGATAAACTAGCACTTTAAAGCCCGATCAAGGTCTCGAGATTAATTGCGAAGATCTATGGGCTACTATTACGACCAACATTCTCACTCCTTAAGGCTTCAGATCATGAATAAAAAATTTCGTAAACCACTCTCAGGAACTGACTTAGATTTTTTTGATACACGTGCAGCGGTTGAAGAGATTGAGATTGGTTCGTATGAAAAATTGCCCTACACCTCAAAGGTGTTGGCTGAGAATTTGGTTCGTCGCTGCAACCCTGAATCGTTGACCGCATCCCTTAAACAGATCATTGAGCGAAAGCGAGATTTAGATTTCCCCTGGTACCCTGCGCGCGTTGTGTGTCATGACATTCTTGGGCAAACAGCCTTGGTGGATTTGTCAGGCTTACGGGACGCCATAGCTGAAAAAGGGGGCGACCCAGCTAAGGTGAACCCGGTGGTGCCTACGCAATTGATTGTTGACCACTCATTAGCGGTAGAACACGCTGGCTTTGAAAAAGACGCGTTCGAAAAGAATCGAGAGATAGAAAACCGTCGTAATGACGACCGCTTCCATTTTATTAATTGGTGTAAAAAGGCGTTTAAAAACGTCGATGTGATACAACCAGGAAACGGTATCATGCACCAGATAAATCTTGAGAAAATGTCGCCGGTTATTCATGCGCGAGAAGGAGTCGCGTTTCCAGATACCCTGGTTGGCACCGATTCTCACACCCCTCATGTCGACGCCTTGGGCGTGATTGCGTTAGGTGTTGGCGGTTTAGAGGCAGAGACAGTGATGCTCGGTAGACCGTCGTACATGCGTCTGCCAGATATTATTGGTGTAGAGTTAACCGGCGAACGGCAACCGGGAATCACCGCAACCGACATTGTTTTGGCCATTACTGAATTTTTACGTAAAGAGCGTGTGGTGTCATCGTATTTAGAATTTTTCGGGGAAGGGGCTGCCAATCTTACTTTGGGAGATCGAGCGACAATTTCTAATATGACGCCTGAGTTTGGCGCCACGGCTGCGATGTTTTATATCGATCAGAATACTATTGATTATCTTAAGTTAACGGGTAGAGACGATAAGCAAGTTGCGTTGGTTGAGCGATATGCGAAGGAGACGGGTCTTTGGTCGGACAGCATGGTAAATGCTGAATACGAACGTGTGTTGAAATTTGATATATCCGAGGTGGGTCGTAATATTGCTGGACCGTCAAACCCACATCGGCGTGTCTCAACCAGTGATCTCGCCGCTGCAGGCATTGCCGCTGATGTCGAAAACCATGGCAACAAGATGCCCGATGGTGCGGTTATTATTGCGGCCATCACCAGTTGCACTAACACAAGCAACCCTCGTAATGTCATCGCCGCCGGTTTGATAGCGCGTAATGCCAATAAACTTGGTCTAACGCGAAAGCCTTGGGTCAAAACCTCGCTTGCCCCAGGTTCGAAGACGGTTGAACTTTATCTTAAAGACGCTGAATTATTGGCCGAGCTCGAATCTCTTGGCTTTGGGATTGTCGGATTTGCGTGTACCACGTGTAACGGCATGAGTGGTGCACTTGACCCTGCGATTCAACAAGAAGTTGTTGACCGAGACCTTTACGCAACGGCGGTGCTGTCTGGAAACCGTAATTTTGATGGTCGTATACATCCTTATGCTAAACAAGCATTTTTGGCGTCACCACCGTTAGTCGTTGCCTACGCAATCGCGGGGACAATTCGCTTTGATATCGAGAAAGACGCCCTTGGGCATGACCACGAGGGTAATCCAATCACATTGAAAGACATTTGGCCAAGCGATGAAGAGATTGATGAAATTGTCGAGCAGAGTGTGAAGCCGCAGCAGTTTCGAGATATTTATGAACCCATGTTTGCAGTACAAGTGGAGCAGGGTCAAACGATCAGCCCACTCTATGAATATCGTGAGATGAGTACTTATATTCGTCGCCCGCCTTACTGGGAAGGTGCTTTAGCGGGCGAACGCACAATGACCGACATGCGCCCGTTAGCGATACTTGGCGATAACATCACTACTGATCATTTATCGCCATCCAATGCCATTATGTTGGACAGCGCTGCGGGCGCCTATTTGGCCAAAATGGGGGTGCCAGAAGTCGATTTCAATTCCTATGCTACCCACCGTGGAGATCACCTTACTGCTCAGCGAGCAACCTTTGCTAACCCAAAGCTATTGAATGAAATGGTCAGAAAAAACGGTGAAGTGGTTCAAGGTTCTTTGGCTAGAATAGAACCAGAGGGCGAAGTTACCCGTATGTGGGAAGCCATCGAAACCTATATGGAACGTCAGCAGCCTCTTATTGTTGTGGCAGGTGCTGACTACGGTCAAGGCTCCTCGCGAGATTGGGCTGCAAAAGGTGTACGACTAGCTGGGGTAGAGGTGATTGCTGCCGAAGGGTTTGAGCGTATACATCGAACTAATTTACTCGGCATGGGAGTGTTGCCATTGCAATTTAGCGAGGGTACAACTCGTAAAACACTTGGGCTCGATGGTACTGAAACGTTTGATGTAAAGGGTCAGATCACGCCAGGAGGTAGCATGACACTGGTCGTTAATTGCCAAAATGGCGAGTCGATTGAGGCACAAATGATTTGTCGATTGGACACTGCCGATGAAGTGCGAGTATATCAAGCAGGCGGAGTACTTCAGCGATTTGCACAGGACTTTTTGGATTCCACTGACAATGCTGCCTAGGCGCTTGTTAAATTTAGCTAGTAAACAATGAGATAAACACGATGAGTCATGTTCCTCAAATAAGCGTTCCAGCCACTTACATGCGTGGTGGAACCAGCAAGGGTGTGTTTTTTAAGCTCGACGACTTACCAAGGGCCGCTCAAACTGCTGGCGAAGCCCGTGATCGTTTTATACTGCGTGTGATCGGTAGCCCCGACCCCTATGGTAAACAAACCGATGGAATGGGTGGGGCCACTTCAAGCACCAGCAAAATCGTGATTCTTTCGAGTAGCGATGAACCTGGCCACGATGTCGATTATCTTTTTGGCCAAGTATCAATTGATAAACCGTTTGTTGATTGGAGTGGCAATTGTGGCAATCTTTCTGCTGGAGTAGGTTCATTTGCGATTAGCAATGGCTTGGTTGCTGCGGACAAAATACCTTTGAACGGCATTGCTACAGTGCGTATTTGGCAGGCCAATATCAAAAAAACAATAATTGCGCGGGTTCCTATCGTTAATGGGTTAGTGCAGGAGACGGGTGATTTTGAGTTAGATGGGGTTACCTTTCCCGCCGCTGAAGTTCAAGTTGAATTTGTTGATCCCGCTGCGGGAGATAGCGCGATGTTTCCCACCGGTAATTTGATTGATGATCTCGAGGTGCCTGGGGTCGGCACGTTTAAAGCAACCATGATAAACGCCGGTATCCCCACCATATTTTTGAATGCGGGCGAGATTGGCTATACCGGAACCGAGTTACAAGGTGCGATTAACAGCGATGCGGCCGCTTTAGAGTTGTTTGAAACCATGCGCGCTCATGGAGCCCTCGCAATGGGGCTCATTTCGTCACTTGACGAAGCCGCGTCTCGACAGCACACGCCTAAGATCGCGTTTGTAGGGCCGGCTCAGGCCTATCAGGCCTCGAGTGGCAAAGGCGTTACCGAAGACGATATCGATTTAGTGGTGCGAGCACTTTCGATGGGCCAATTGCATCATGCAATGATGGGTACGGCGGCGGTGGCAATCAGCATTGCCTCGGCCATTCCCGGTACTTTAGTGAATTTAGCCGCGGGCGGTGGGGAGCGCGAAAGTGTTCGTTTTGGTCATCCTTCGGGCACTCTTAAAGTGGGAGGGCAGGCCAGTCTAGCGCATGGTGAGTGGGTTGCTGAAAAAGCCATCATGAGCCGGAGCGCTCGCGTGTTGATGGAAGGAAATGTTAAGGTTCCCGGTGATTCTTTTTAATTGATGAGCCACTCGTAACGAAGCATAGTTGTCTATGTTGTTTGTACACCTATCTAATGGCAAAGTAAATCATTCGGTCTTTCAAAAGGTATGAGAGACCTCACATAAGTGAAGACCGAGCTTATTCAGTCTGTGGCATACTCGGCGGCCAAACAATCACCGCAATATATAGTAATTAAGAAGCACGAATGGTAATTGGAGTAACCGCTAAGTTAAGCGTTCAAGAAGGTAAAAATGAAGAGTTTGAAGCACTGTTTAAACAGCTGCAAGAGGCTGTTAATGCTAATGAAGACGGCTGTAATTTTTACGCCTTACATCAGTCTCGTGAAAACGCCCCAGAGCAGTACGTTGCCAAGCGGCGTTAGATGCACATGGTAAAACTGAATATTTTGGGCGAATCAGTGCGCAAATGGGAGGCTGTATGGCTACCGCACCTGAAATAGAGTTATTCGACTCTGTTTAAGCGCTAAGAAATACAACATTGATAGTAACAAAAAGGGGCTGGGTGTTTGAATACACTCAGCCCCTTTTTCGGTTTACAACTTAAACGCTACTCGCTAACCGCGTTCAGCAATGGGTTCTACCTTGCGATGCTCGGGACCAGTGTACTCCGCACTCGGGCGAATGATTCGGTTGTTAGCACGTTGTTCAAACGCGTGCGCTGCCCAACCCGTCACTCGAGACATCACAAAGATGGGCGTAAATAAACCCGTTGGAATGCCCATAAAGTTATACGCCGAGGCGTGGAAAAAATCGGCATTACAGAACATGCCTTTTTCACGTTTCATCACCGCCTCGCAGCGAACTGAGACCGGATACAAAACTTCGTCGCCTACTTCGGCAGCCAGTTTTTCCGACCATTTTTTGATAATCGCGTTTCTTGGGTCGCGCTCTTTATAAACCGCGTGGCCAAAGCCCATGATTAATTCTTTATTGGCGAGCTTTTGCATAATGGCGGCTTCAGCTTCGTCGGCAGATGACCATTGTTCGATCATTTCCATCGCGGCTTCGTTGGCGCCGCCGTGTAGTGGGCCTCGCAATGTGCCGATCGCGCCGGTAATCACCGAATGAATATCGGTAAGTGTTGACGCGGCAACTCGGCCGTTAAACGTTGAGGCGTTGAATTCATGTTCGGCGTAGAGAATCAACGAAACGTTCATGACTTGTTCATGCAATTCGCTGGGTTTCTCGCCGTGCAACATATGTAAGAAGTGACCGCCGATGGTTGCTGCGCCTGTATCGGTGCTGACGCGGACGCCATCTTGCGCAAAACGATACCAATAGACCACCATTGCAGGAAGTAAGGCCAAGATTCGATCGACCCGATCGCCTTGCTGTTCAAAGCTGGTTTCTTGTTCTAAATTACCAAGCAAGGAGACACCTGTTCGCATTACATCCATCGGATGCGCGTCGGCAGGTATTAACTCTAATCCCGCTTTAAGAGCGTCTGGCAAGTCTCGTAAGCCAAGCAATGCGGCTTGGTAGGTATCTAATTCGGCTTGAGTGGGAAGGTGACCTTTAAGAATTAGGTGAGCTACTTCTTCGAAAATGCAGTTATCAGCTAAATCATCAACATCGTAACCACGGTAATTAAGGCCAGACCCTTGAGTGCCTACGGTACACAGTGACGTTTGGCCAGCGACTTGGCCACGTAGACCTGCGCCAGAAAGTTTTTTATCAGTTGCCATGTTTCTTTCCTCGTTTTAAGAGTTGTTTCTCTTTTCTATGATTTTCCTTCTGAAAACAGCTTATCTAAGGTGTTTTCATAATCGTGATAGTTCAGATAATCGTATAATTCCATGCGTGTTTGCATCTTCTCGACAACGTCGCGTTGATGCCCTTTTTCAAGCACGTCTCGGTAGACCATTTCTGCCGCTTTGTTCATTGCGCGCGTTGCAGTTAGAGGATAAAGCACCATGTCGACGCCGTGAGCGGCGAGGTCGTCTTTGTCAAACAATGGCGACATGCCGAATTCCGTCATATTGGCTAATAGCGGTGCGTTAATGGCCTTATCGTAGGCCG
>CAYQVT010000147.1:2798-9063 GCA_964420885.1 uncultured Gammaproteobacteria bacterium | reverse complement strand
TTCATTTACGGCACCGATTATGCAATCCATTGTTCCTTTGATTTTTCTTTTCTTCGATCTCAGTTTGGTGATCTTTGCGAGACAATTTTTATCGAAATCGCACCGACCTTTCTAGAACACACCGTTGGAGATGTGAACAGGCTCGCAAAGGCCGTAGCTAATGGAGAAGCCGAGTCAATTCGAAAAATCAGCCACTCAATGAAAGGCGGCGTTCTCAGCCTGGGTTTAAATGAATTAGCGGCAAAACTTGAACGCCTGGAAGCACAAGCAGAGACTTCGATGGTTCATGACTGGTTTGAAGAAATCGAGTTGCTTTGGCAAACAGCAGAGACAAACGTAGTACGTGAATTAAACCGCTTGAACCAGGGTTGATAGATGTTGGGTAAATTGCAAAGCGTCTGGTTAAACACCGAAAACCAATTTTTAAGAAATTTAGGTTGGTTGGGTATCAGTGAAGTGTTTGTTCGTCTCACGCGATTGCTTACAGCAGTGATATTAGCTCAGGTATTGGAGCCAATTGTGTTTGGAGTCGCTGCTTTGGTGCTCACCGCTAATGAACTTATTCGAGTCTTTAGTCGAAACGGCATAGTGGCAAAAATCGTTCAGTGCGAGGAAGAACATTTACAAAAAGTGTGCAATACCGCCTATAGGTTGAACATAATTTTTTGTTTCGTCATGTTTATTACTCAGGTCTTGTTAGCGTATCCACTGGCTGATTGGTACGACACACCCGAGCTTGTGCCGATGCTTCAGGTATTGGCACTTACCTATCTCTTGATGCCATTTGCGATGGTACAAGCGGCATTGGTCCAAAGACAGCAACGATTAAAGTCGATGGCGATGATAGACGGTGGTCAAGTCGCTGTCGATAATGTTTTAACGGCCTTGCTCGCCTTGCTGGGGTTTGGTGCATGGGCCATTGTTCTGCCCAAATTTTTAACTTCGCCAATATGGGTATTGGGCTATCGGTACGCCCATCCCTGGAGTCCGAACGGCTCGATAACTAAATTTGATATGTGGCGAGAAGTGCTCAAATTTGGTCGTTATTACTTGAGTATTGAGGTGCTTAAATCGGCGCGTTTGAATTTAGATAACATGCTGATTGGGCGAATTTTGGGTGTGGAAGCCTTGGGAATCTATTATTTCGCGCGCAACGCGGGTTTGGGTTTCAGCTTAACTTTGATCAACGCGGTTAACTCTGCTCTATATCCGAACCTTTGCGAAGTTAGTTCGAATCTCGAGCAACTTAGAGCCCGTTTTTCTAAAAACTTAAAGCAGATTGGGCTGGTGGTAGTGCCATTGTTATTGGCCCAAGCGAGCTTGGCATTTATTTACGTTCCGATTGTATTCGGTGACCATTGGAATCATGCGGTACCGTTGTTAGCCATATTGTGTCTTTCCGCTATTCCACGTGCCTTATCAGAAAGTGCATCTGCTCTGATGCTGGCAACCGGCCGAATAAAATCGGACCTTGCATGGCAATTGATCTTTAGTATTTTATTTATCATTGCCGTTGCAATTGCTGCCCAGATCGGTTTGATCTTTGTCGCGCTCACGATACTTGCAGTCCATTTGTTAACCAATCCGCTGTACTTGTTTTTTGTTTGGCGCACAAGCTTTACACCGTCTGTAGCAGAATCTTCGACTGCTACTTTGGAAGCTTCCACCCGAAAAACCTACGAGAAAGCACCCAAAATTATGCCAAATTATTCGAAAATATTAACGCCGAAAATCAGCGTCGTGATGCCAGTCTACAATGTTGAGGCCTACATTGAGCAAGCTGTAGAGTCTGTTTTGGAACAATCATATAGCAACTTCGAATTGCTGATCGTCGATGATGAAAGTCCGGATAATTCTATAGATCTTATTCGCGACAGAGCGGCAAAAGACACTCGAATTCGTATCTTGAAACAACTAAACCGAGGCTTAGCGGGCGCTCGAAATACCGGAATTAGAGAAGCACGGGGGCAATACATCGCCTTTTTGGATTCTGATGACTTTTGGCATCGTGAGAAACTGCAAAAACATATTGAATGCTTAGAATCTCAGCCTAACGATGGAGTGACGTTTAGTGCATCAATGTTCGTAAATGAATCGGGTGAGCCACTTAAAAGAGTGCAATCACCTCAAATTAAACGCAACTATTCTGCTCACGATGTGTTCTGCCGTAATCCGGTTGGCAACGGGTCAGCGCCCGTCATTCGAAAAAATGTCCTCGAGCAGATAGCATTCAAAGGGACCAACAAATTCGGTTGCAAAACATCATATTGGCAATATTTTGATGAATCACTATCGCAATCTGAAGATATCGATTGTTGGACTCGAATTTCGTTGTTTACAGCCACTGGTTTTTCTCTGATAGATGAGCCATTAACGTTCTATCGTCTCAACAACTCTGGTTTGTCGGCTGACGTCGAGGCGCAGTTTGCGACTTGGTTATCGTTTATTGACAAGCTAGCGTTAGACTCTCCCGAGTTTGTAGAAATGTATGCCAGAACAGCGAAAGCATACCAATGCCGTTATCTTGCTCGACGTTGCTTGTCTCAAGCTGAGGGAAGGCATGCATTGAGGTGGTGTATTGATGCCCTTAGGTTTAGCCCGATTGCCTTATTTCAAGAGGGTAAGCGTAGTATTGTAACGTTGGCGGCCAGTCTAGTATTCGCGTGTCTGTCGAAGAAAGAGCAGAATCGATTGTTGAGAATTGCAATGTGAACACTGTTTAAGTCGTTCATGCGTCGTAGGCGCCGTCGCTACGGTAAGTGGTGGCACATGCGCGTAGTATATTATACTGAGATTCACTCTTTACTTAGCGATGCTAGAATTAATATGACTGATTACATTGACGGATTCGTGCTGCCCATTCCTAAGGACTGTCTAGATGATTACAGATGTGTCGCAGAAGCGATTGCGGAGATATGGAAAGAACATGGAGCACTAGATTATCGAGAATTTATGGGCGACGATTTAGTCTTAGAGGGCACCAGATCTTTTACAGAAGCCATTACAGCTAGAGAGGGAGACGTAATCGTGTTTGGTTGGGTAAGCTTTGCGTCTCGTGAAGCACGTGATATAGCTAATGCAAAGGTGGCTGTAGACCCTCGAATGCCTGAATTAATGGAGTCTGTAGATACTGGATTTGATGCTAAACGAATGGCGTACGCAGGCTTTCGGCCACTTATTTGAGTATAGCAAATGCGTATGCGGTTAAACTTAGTGTGCATTCACTACAGGGTGTCATCCAAAGCGGGCCGGATCGAATAGAGTCGAAACCACGGCTTCCAAACCTCTAAAATAACACATAATACTCACACAACTAATTCACTGCTCAGCTAACATTAATTCATCAGTATCTAATTCAATTCATCTCAAAAATGTTCGGTAAATTAGCCAACTTAATCAGAATAAATACAGATGCGATTGCTTGTCGCGTACACCTTAAATCTTCAATTAAAATTCGAATGTTCGTTACCTTAGCATTGGTTTCACCTAGTGTGCTCAGCGCTGACAACTCCGATTCAATCGCTAAGATATTTTCGTCTGAAGGTGTTATTGGAACACTTGTTATCGCTTCTGATAATGGCTCAATTATGTCTCTGCATAACGAACAGCGAGCCCAAACACGATTCTCACCCGCGTCCACATTCAAGATTCCAAATACCTTAATCGCTCTAAAAGCAGGCGTTGTCGAATCGTCTAATTCTAAGTTTGAATGGGATGGGATAAACAGAGGGGTCCCTATGTGGAATCGAGATCACACTTTGAAAACGGCGTTTAAAGCGTCTTGTGTTTGGTGCTATCAATCGATTGCCTTAAAAGTCGGAGAAGCAAGGTATCAAAATGAGCTGAAATCTATCGCTTATGGTAACCAGAGTATCGGTGATGGGGTTGACCCGTTTTGGTTAAGCGGTGCTTTGAAGATTTCTGCGCTAGAGCAAATTGAATTTTTAAAAGGCGTGGTCAACTCAACTCTTCCATTCGAAGACCATCATTTGCAAGTGCTAAAATCAGTGATGTTTGATGAAGATAGTAAGACGTATAAAATCTATGCAAAGTCTGGATGGACAGGGTCTAAACAATCAGTTGGTTGGTATGTAGGCTACCTGGAAACCGGCGGTAACACCTATTTGTTTGCCTTCAACATGGTGATGGACAACATAGAGAAGGCTCCACTGAGAAGGAAAATTGTGTGGAACGCTCTCAGGGCACTTGACCTATTAAACTGATATTTATCACTTACCCTTGCGTGGCGGAAGGCTTAGAAAATTTTAATTGACATCGCTTAACATCTTTTAAATAATCTCGTGCTTGCAAGCAAGGAAAACGATGACGAGGTTCCTAGTTTTTCGTTTATTTAGATCATAATGATCCAAGGAAAAGAATGAAGATTATCCGATTTTTTAGTTTTACTTTTTTGTTCGCGAGTCTATCGGCGTGTGTGAGCTTTCCCAACACTCCAGCATTTGATTTACCCGCCGGTTCGAAAGTCGCGTACGATATATTTCTCGATGAAGATATTGCTCATACGCATTACGGTACTACCGTGTTCAATAACTTCGAACGAATTCAAAAAGGTGAGAACTGGGGGCTAAATGAATTTGCAAAATCAGAAGCCCAGCGGCTCATCAAATTACATGGTTTCGTACCGATTGAAATCGATCACGCAGAAATTTTTGGTGATATCGCTGAGCTACCCGAAAATCCTAATCAAACTCAATTACAAGAGCATTTAGATCAACGCTTAACGAAATTATCCCAAGCAGGAATAGACGCTGTTTTTACGCTAAAAACTCACCGAAATATGGTGGCAATGGAATGCAGTAATTTTGGCTGTGCAGAATTTTACGCTGAGGCGCCTGGGTTTTATTCGAGGGGCTTAGTGCTATTGCCTCCATTTTTGCACGCGGTACTCCCTTCTTCGAATAGTTCCTATATCGTAGAGCCCTACGCGCCTATCTCCAATCTAAAAGGTCGATACGGTCGTTACGACTCTCAACTCAAGCATATGAAAGGATTTAAACCTGAAAAGTTCAAGGCTATGACGAAGGAGGAATGGGCTCTTGTTGAATCGAGTTTAAAAGAATTGATTACTGAAATTACCGCAAACAATATAAGGTCGATACATGCCGGAGCCGATGGAGAAGGCGGTTATCTTAGAGAGGTTCCTTAGCTCTCTCAAGTAAGACTTAGATAATTCATCTAAACGCGGATTGGCAACTCCAATATAGCCACTTGATTGGCATTGTGGCTAATCGTTGGTCACTAAGTAAATTTCTTGCTGTTTTGAAATTTCCAATTACGAAATTGCGCCTTACGATATCAAATATGTGACCGGCAATGTATTTTTTGACTGCCTGTCTTAATTTTGGTGGTACCTTTTTTTGATCGATCAGTTTTTGTAATCGTTTGGCGAAAGGCATTTCGCTTGTTACTTTTTCAGTTTGCATTAATGAATTTGACACACCGATATAATAATTGGCGCAGATATTTGGGCTGAATGCGATGTTATGTCTGAGCGCAATTTGGCTGAAAAAAGATTGGTCTTCACCCATGCTTTCTCCTTCTGGGAATCCACCATTTTGCAGAAAAATCTTTTTTCTCACACAAAAACTAGAGGAACAAAAGGGTAAGTCACCACGCACTGCACTCACAAAGAAATTTTCCAATCGTTGTGTATCTAAGCGTTTATCTACACCTGCTAGCCGAGCTGGTTTCCTTGACCCTTTAACGCAGCATATAAACTCATACGCTGTCCCGAAAAGGTCGCATTCAGGGTGGCCCTCGATCAAACGTTCAATGGTTGAAAGAAACGTTGGTTTATAGGTATCGTCTGCATCAAGAAAGGCGACCATCTCGCTTTTCGCGACCGCCACGCCATGGTTTCGAGCGGACGATACACCTTGGTTCGCTTGCTCGAGCAGTCTTATATGATTCGTGCCGATCTCATCTTGAACGTTAATAACTTCTTGCACCGAATTATCGGTAGACCCATCATCAACCACGATGATTTCAATGGGACCGTCGATTGAGTTGACCTGATCGTAGGCGGAATAGAGGGCTCTTCGTATTGTCTGTTGTTTGTTATATAGAGGGATGATAATAGAAAACTTCATATTTATACCTTGCCTGATAATCGTGAATAAATGGTCGAATAATGTGTTTCTGATAACAACCGAAACTGACCAAGTAGGTTAGAGCGGTGAGTGTCGATATCATCGATTGCGTCGCGCAGGCCAAGGCCAATCACAAGCCAAGCAGGCCAAGTCAT
>CAYQVT010000147.1:0-2788 GCA_964420885.1 uncultured Gammaproteobacteria bacterium | reverse complement strand
GTCATATAGGCAAGCGCTTCGATGTTTTCACTTAGCGAAAAGAAGCCGAGAATCATAGTCATTCCCAGAGCCATTCGTGAGCTGACCTGATATTGTGCTTTGATTAGCAATACTAAAATTGTGAGCACGAAGGGAACTAAAAAACTTAGAAAACCAAGCAGGCCTTTGACGAACAATAAGCCGTACCAATTATGATGCGACCCAATCGGCATGAACTCAACTAAGTGCGTGCCCGTTTCTACCACGCCATGACCGAACCAAAAGGCTTGGGTTTCCCATCGGTAATACGCAATGTTTGCGAGGCTGGCCCGAACTCGAGTTGAATCTGCTCGAGCTCCCTTAATATCGTTGATCGTCGAATTGGCGAAGTCGAATAATGGCTCGAAGAACAATGCCACCAAAATCAACATTATCGCGGTGGTAATCATCACCCACGAGCGCGAAAGCCTAGAGAGCATCCAAACCGCTACCGGTGCAAATAGCAAGACGATAATGCCCATTCGAGAAGTCGCCATAAAAATCATCAGAGCATTCCCGATGAGTCCTAAGAGCTTCCATTTACGATCTCTTTCGAACCATGCGCACATAAAATAGATGTTTGCAACCAGGCCCACAGCCGGAGCCCATGGCGCAAAAAAGCGCCATCGCGGTTTCCCATTAAAGGGATCTATTTCGTAGAGTCGTACCGTAAAAAACTCGGGTCCGGCGCCACCAAACACTTTCAATGGAGAAACATAGAGTGTCTCGGGGAGCCCTAGGATGTAGGCAAAAATAAGTATCGGTGTGGATATGATTGCGATTAAGCCTACGATGCAGGCCGACCGGCAAATAAGTTGATACCTCAGTTTAAGCGTGTAACCTAAAACCAGAAAAATGCTGAGTAGGGCCCAACCCTTGGCCCAACCAATCGTTGACTTGATCAGTTTGCCTAATCCAAGGTCAAAGTCGATGTGAGCGGCTATTAAACTGATCTCTAGTAAACATGCGCTTAAGCACCACAGGATTATCAGCCATCGTGTATTCTGGTGTCCAACTTCTTGCCCGCCTACCCATCTTATGATCACAGCGATGGCCAGTCCCCAGCCGATTACAGGTGCAAGTAGATATAATGCACCGAGCAGATAGATGAAAAATGTATATGTAATACTTTTAGTGATGATCGATTCATCGCGGCTGAGGTGGCCAAAAGACTGCCAAAATTCGCGCTGATATTTTTCAATCTTTATTAGCAACATATTAGTAAGCCTTTGAACTTGGCGAACTATCACATAGAGCGCCCGTTGAATGATACTCCGCGAACGTTTTACGCAAGTGGCTGAGTGTAATTGCCAATGAGATGAGACCAAATGCCAAAAACATAGCGATGAGTGTTAGCTTTGTTTGCAGGCGGTCGCGTATTATCGTCCCTCCTGGTTCTGTAAGAAGTTGGGTGAGGGGGTAGGTCGCATAGATATCTAGCCGATTGGTGTCGAGCTTCGCCAAGGCGGAACTAAAAATAGCTTCTGCGATTTGATGGCTTCGCTTTAGATCGTTTAAATGTGCCGCTTCACGAGTATGTTCCTTTATTCTTTTGGCATAGTGATCACGTTGTTTACTTATCACTTCGACTTGTGCTTTTGTACCTTCCAAGGTAGCTAATTGATGATTGACCTGTTGTAGAGTATCGCCAATTTCACGCGAAAGCAGACCGTATAGTTGAGGACGCCTTATTTGTTTGAGTTCAGGCACAGCAACTAAGCTAGTGGCCAAATTACTGCGGATACCAGCAATTTCTTGTTTCAATTGTTTTCTGATTGGGTTTTGAGGCCCGTAGACATTACGTAAACTCGCTTGCTTAGCCAACTTTTCACTAAGAAGCTCCAGCGCGCTTTGATTCGCAGGGTTGGCTTGAAGTAGCAAAAACGCTTTAGCTTGTGCCGTTGATATGCCGAGTTGTTCGAGTTGGGTGTCGAGAGACGCCGATTGCGCGGCGTACTCTACCTCGGCCTTGCTTTGTTTAGTTCGGAGTTGCTCAGCGTCATTAAGCCAAGTACTAAATTGATTATCGGAGACAATGCTGCTTTTCGTCTGGTAGTTGATGATTGCCTCTCGTGCTGTTCGAAGTCGCTTTCTAGCTTCCGAGAGCTTGCCTTCAACACCTTCATAATGCCGTTCGATTTCATTTTTTCGAAGCTCATCAAGTACTGAGTGGAACACGCGATTATAAAGTTCTGAGCGATATCGTAGATCTTCAACCGATGCGCCCTTTAAAGAAAACTTCATTGCCGGAGTTTGATCAATTAACGTTATCTTTGGTTTACTGAACGCATGTGCTTCTATTTGATATTCGGCGGCGGCACGTTTTACTACAGCGTCACTCAGAGCGATTTCCTTGTACGTGTTTTTTGGGCTAATTGACACACTTCCATAGGCGTTAGTCCCGCTGCTACGTGCTTCACCTAAGTTATCTAAATTGATTGTTGATCCTCGTTCGGTTCCTGGTAACAAGACGATCCACGATGTTTTATATTTAGGTGATTCAAAGCTTAAAAAAATCATGCAAGCCAGAATTGTTAGGCAAAGAAGACTTATGATAGGTTTCTTTACTTGCCACGCGCTCGACAGTAATGAGCGCAAAAATAGACTCCAGTTCACAATAAGCCTCCTAATAAAATCGGCCCAAATAGTTCGCCCAATCCTCGTGCGACGTCTCTTATATTAGTAAAGCGCGAGTCATAGCAAGCGATGCCATCGTTTGGCATTAGAAAGGGGTTCACTGAATAATCGGAGGTGTTAGCCAGTAGCTGAT
>CAYQVT010000146.1:0-9176 GCA_964420885.1 uncultured Gammaproteobacteria bacterium | reverse complement strand
TTCTACTTTTCCAGCCGTTTCAACGTCGCATATTTTTTCACCACTTCCTGGATAGGCTGTGCTGAACGTCTCACCGCTGGAGTTCGACACATAGTTGCCATTGATGTAACTGCGTTGCGTATCCAGTTTACTACTGGGTCCATAGCTATTGCCTTGTTTGGAGTCTAGGCCGGATGCGGAGTTAGTGCTCATGTTAGATTACTCAGTCAAATTTATTTGGAAAGCGGGTTTGATTTATTCGGGCGGTTCTCTATTTTTCCGAGGCCGTAACATCAGCGGCCTGTTGAGCCGCCGCGGCGTATTTATCTGGGTCAAGATACATAAGCCTGACACTGGACAAGCCAGGACCTAGCTGTCGAAAACTACAGACAATCACGTTCATCTGGTCGTCTTCCTTAACGATGCCAGGGATATTAAACATAATTTCGCCACTATCACTGCTCATTGCACCGAGTGGTTGATCGCTTTCGATGCGAGTCTTAATTCCAAGCATCATCATCGCTAAAGCTTTGCGGAACTTGCCGAAATTCAATTTGCCAACATAGAGTGTGTGATCTAAGGAGAGCTCGCAGAAAACCTCACCAGCTTCGCCGGTGTCTATTCGCATAAAGGGTGTGGATGAGCCCTTTGAAATCTCATTGTATAAGCTTTTGGCCGAATCTCGAGAATCAGCGTAAAAATGACGGTTTAGGTTTTCGTTAACGGCGGCTAATAGAAGCTTAGGATTAAGGCTGACTTGTTGATAACTCATTCTTATGTTTCGTAGTTTTTTGTCTTATAGCTCGTAATTAAAACATACTCACAAGCCTACTAATACGATAATCTAGATGAAACCGTGAGACTGTAAAAGTACAAAATAAGTAAACGTCGCGCGAGCACAACAATAAGCATAGTTAGATCATAATTTACGCCTAGATTAAGGAGGCAAACTGCGATGAATGCAGAGCACGTAAAGCACGACAATTTTATCGGGGGGCAATGGGTCCCCGCAGAGCATTACACCGATAATGTAAGCCCTTCTAATTTAAGCGACTCGATTGGTCTCTACGCCAGTGCGTCGGCAGATGACACAGCCGCGGCAATTACCGCTGCCGAGGAGGCGTCGGCTGAATGGGCGTTGTCTGGTTTAGAACAACGTAAATCAGTATTAGATTTTATTGGAAATGAGCTGATTGCTCGTAGTGCGGAGATTGGCTTAATTCTCGCTCGAGAAGAAGGAAAAACTGTCGCTGAGGGCACCGGAGAAGTCTATCGATCTGGACAGTTCTTTCAATATTACGCTGCTGAAACCTTAAGAATTATGGGTGAAGTTGCAGATTCTGTGCGGCCAGGTGTTGAAGTTGAAGTTCGCCGAGAACCGGTTGGCGTAGTCGGTATCATCACACCGTGGAATTTCCCGATGGCGGTTGCCGCTTGGAAGGTTGCACCGGCGTTGGCATATGGAAACACTGTGGTCTTAAAGCCAGCCGAAATTACTCCCGCAAGTGCTTGGATACTCGCCGATATAATCAGTCGAAGCGGTCTAATATCAGGTGCATTTAACTTGGTGATGGGCCGTGGAAGCGTGGTTGGTGAAGCGATGAGCTCGTCGCGCAATGTACACGCACTGAGTTTTACCGGTTCGGTCGCAGTTGGGCGTAGAATAGCTCGTAATGTGGTGGAACATATGGGTAAGGTACAGCTAGAAATGGGCAGTAAGAATGCATTGGTGGTGTTGAATGACGCCGATTTAGACCTCGCTGTTCAATGCGCGATCAATGGAGCGTTTTTTGGTACCGGACAAAAGTGTACCGCGTCTTCACGTTTGATTGTGGAAGAAGGTGTTTACCAAGATTTTATTGCCCTGATGAGCTCTGAAATGGCTAAGCTCAAGGTTGGAAACCCGTTGGCTGAGGGCACGCAAATAGGGTCGTTGGCCAGCGAAGATCAATATCAACAAGTCACCGCCTATATCGCAAGCGCACAAGCGGAAGGTGCTGTGTTAGAAGCAGGCGGTAAGGCATTGGAGATGGAACCAAAAGGTTACTACATAGAACCCACGCTCTTCAAAGATACTAGTAATGACATGCAGATAAACCGCGAAGAGGTTTTTGGCCCAGTCGCCTGTGTAATTAAAGCGAAGGATTATGACCATGCCTTGGCAATTTCCAACGACTCCGACTTTGGTCTCACGTCTGGCATTATTACCGATTCATTAGCGCGATCAGCTCACTTTAAACGTCATTCCAAATCTGGCTGCGTGATGGTGAACCTGCCCACCGCCGGAACCGACTATCATGTTCCGTTTGGAGGTCGAAAAGCCTCAAGTTATGGTTCTCGAGAACAGGGTAAATATGCCGAAGAGTTTTATACCATAGTGAAGACTAATTACAGCAAGCCGTACTAGAGTTTATCGTATGTCTGACTCAATTATTATAGATGGTTTACAGTACATAAATTGGAACCGCGATCGGTTTGAAAAAACTCGAGACAGCGGGATTAGCTGCGTACACGTGACTATTGCCTATTGGGAAAATTTTCGTGAAACGATACATAACATCACGGCTTGGCATCGCCAATTTGAGCGTTGTGCAGATGTGATTATGCCGGTAAGGTCTGCCGACGATATCCGCGAAGCAAAACGTCTGGGTAAACTTGGTATTCTGTTTGGGTTCCAGAATTGTTCTCCGATGGAAGACGATTTGGCGTTAATACAAGTGTTGCATGAACTGGGTGTGAGAATAATGCAGCTTTCCTACAATAATCAAAGCCCTCTAGCGACGGGCTGTTACGAAGAAAGCGACCCAGGTATTACCCGCTTCGGTAGACAGGCGATAAGGGAAATGAATCGAGTTGGCATGTTGATTGACATGTCTCATTCTGCCGAGCGATCTACGTTGCACGCAATTGAACTATCTGAACGCCCGATTACCATTACCCATGCTAACCCGAGTGCGTTTCATGAAGCGCTGAGAAATAAATCAGATACGGTTCTTAAAGAGCTGGGTCAATCGGGTGGAATGCTTGGTTTCAGTCTCTACCCATTTCACCTCAAAGGGGGTGCCGATTGTACTCTTGAACAGTTTTGTCAAATGATAGAGCAAACTGCCGAGATCATGGGCATCGATAATATTGGTATTGGCTCGGATATGTGTGAAGGCTGGGGTTATGACACCCTTGAATGGATGAGAAGTGGGCGTTGGACGTATACGGCCGATTATGGCGAGGGAACGGCTGGCGATAAAGCATGGCCCAAACAGCCCGAATGGTTTCAAGGGTCACAGCATATTAAGAATATAGCGCAAGGGCTGGTGGCGCATGGCTTTAGCCAAGTCGATGTAGGCAAAGTGATGGGTGGTAATTGGCTGCGTTTCTTCGACACTTCGTTTAGCCCCACTTAGAGCTGGTTTCTTTGCCGTGTTAAATCAAGCTGTGGATTTTCCGTTGAGACCGCCTGATCTAGTGATGGATATCAATAGGCTTGGCAGTATGCATCAGTCGCGATTGAGTTTCATGCGAGAACTTGTGCGCCGCATCATGCGTGAAAATTGGCAAATAAAACCGGCGATGTTCGACCTAGACAATCAAGGTTTCGGTACCGTTATTTATACTGTAGACACACCAACTCAACGATACAGTTACGTATTATTTTCGAACTATCTAGCCGATGAGGATCGCAATGATCGCGTTATCGCTGATAAATGGGACGTCACAATGGCCCTGTGTATGGGGGAGGTCGATCCACTGTTATTGGAGGACTTGCGTAAAAACGTACCTACTCAGGAACTGGGTCGGTATAGTGCTAATGTGATGGTTCTGTCACGTGGTAATAAAAGTTCTCGGAACTTTAATTATGTCGTTGATCAATTAGCCAATGGGCAGCAGCCTGAATCATCGTGGTTGACCAAAGTGGGCTATCTATATCGCACCACTGCTGTATACGGAAGCGGTAAATTTGGCATGGCCGATTGGCGTAAAGTTAAGGCGAAATGTCCCGAATTTGCGAGCCCATTTGCAGCTGAAATGTTTAATTGTTTTATGCTGCGTCATTTCAGTATTGAACAGGTGGAACATCTTGCACGAGTAAAGTCACCAACCACAGCGGCCGCACTGGATCTCGAATTAAAAAGGTATTTGGGCATTGGTAATTCGACTGGTTTGGGGATGGCTCCATTTTTAATACGTCACCCGAAGCTAATTAGTCAGTGGGTACTGGTGAGAGAAAAAGCAATTGCCAAGGTGGTTAATTTGGGAGGCTCGTCGTCGGATACTATTGATAAGTTAGAGTCCATGATTCTCAAAGCCCAAGCACACGTTCGGCAAACAACGGTGCCAGACGAAACCCAAACGAGTAGGAATCATGTACTTATTAGCGAGCTTGGTGCGTTAGTAGAGTGGATGAAATCGGTTGATTACTCAGATCATCAACGAAATTGGTGCATGCTGGTGGAGCATGCATTCAAGCATACATCTTTGGAAACCCAAGAGTTACTCAATTCACTATTATTGGAATTGCATCCTGATTTGATTGATGTTGCTTATTCTGACGTCGATGAAACAAGTGTTCTTGAGCCTGAAACCAGTGTGGCTGACATAAAACAATTAATTGATTCCCATTATGCTTGGGTGCAAAATTTTGATTTCAACGATCAAGCAGCCAATCATTATTTTTGGTATCGCTCTGAGGAAAAAATGGAACCGCGACTCGGCCAAAGGTTTTACGAGCCAGGAGCGGACAAAGAGATGCCACTAACGATCGCGCGAATGGTGAGTCATGTATATCGGAAGTTACAACAATTCGACGATTCTATAACCGTGGCCGAGCTAGCCTACCGAACGCCAAAACTGCATGCCACGGTGGTTCGCATTCAAACCATGGCGCGAGAGTGTTATGGCGAGATTCGAGGCAATCTGGCAGATATTGATATGCGACCAATGGATTTACTTCGCTGTAAGCTGTCTTTTTTTGGAGTGAGTAAATTCGACCCTAAATCTAAGCTATGGGTAAGAAATACGATGTTTCAGGGGGCGCCGATCATTGCTGATATCGGCAAACATTTTGAAGACGATTGGTTCTTCCCCCTTGCCCCTAACTAAGAAAATGGTTCAACGTCGCGTATACGTTTCTCCGAACGAGTTGACCAGTTTACTTAAACAGGTTTTCGAAGGGTTTGATTTTCCTCAAGGGCTCTATGAAACTGCAGCTGAATCAATAGTTTGGTCGGCAATGCATGGTTTTGAAAGTTTAGAAAATCTTGAGGCTAACATATCAACTTACAAGTCTATTGATACAATCCCGGAAATTAGATTTAAGTGCCGCGATGCAGACGAAAACCAGATTTTCGATGTAGATACTCAAGCCCCATCAGGTGTTTGGGGTAACGTAATTCTAGGTCGTGCAGTTGTTCAAGCACTGGCAGCCGGTAATTCAAGTGTGTCTATCCGTGGTGATTCTAATCTTTGTTTGATGATTAAAAGTGTTGCTGATGCTGGCATAAAAGGTTTATACGCAAGACTTTCTTGGCAGCAAAACGACCGATATGTAGTGGTTGATGGGATGCCCTACAAGGCACGAGTGCACTACCGACAATATCAAAGTCATAGCAGCTGCGGGTCGGCCTCGCTTATGTTGTCAAAGAAACCATTATCAAAGGTCAATGGTGAGCCTCTTTTAGAAATAACACCGCAAGAATCTGCGCGGCGTTATTCACTCAATTTGGATAATGGCATACCGATTGCGGACTCTTTATTACAACAATTACTTCAGCTTGCAACTAAGGTGCTGGTTGAATCAAGCGAACAATCCCGAAGTGGCGCTGGTGCCTAATCGAAACACACTCACTAAAAAGAAATTATGACTAATCAAACATTAAGTCTCGTTGAAGTTCAACAATTAGCCGAATCGGCGCTTGTTGGTGCTGGTGCGAGTAAAGAAAATGCAGCCTCGGTCGCCAGATCAACCGTATTAGCCGAACGTGACGGTATACGTAGCCATGGTTTAATGTATGTGCCGATCTACGCTGAACACGTGATCTGTGGAAAAGTTAATGGCCGAGCGTTGTCTGAGGTTAGCCAACCAAAACCCAGCTCTGTTCGTGTCGATGCACAACATGGTTTTGCGCACCCTGCGATAGATGCCGGTTGGGATAGCTTTTCCAATGCGGCGAGTGCCAATGGTATTGCCGCGATGACAATCTATAATTCTTACAACTGCGGGGTTTTAGGCCATCACGCGCAGCGGCTTGCAGAGCAAGGGCTTGTTGGCTTGTGTTTTACTCATGCTCCGGCGTCGATTGCTCCGGCAGGCGCGAAAACGCCAGTGATTGGCACTAATCCTTTTGCTCTAGCGGTTCCCGACGGCGATGGTGGTGCTGCGATAGCGATAGACCAATCCGCCAGTGTGGTCGCTAAATCTGAAATTTTACTTCGAAGCCGCAATAACGAGCCAATCGAATCTCATTGGGCAAATGACGCAAACGGCAATCCCACCACTGATGCGGACGAGGCTCTAAAGGGTTCCATGGCTCCGGCGGGTGGTTATAAGGGTTTTGGTATTGGTTTAGTTGCTGAACTTTTAGCGTCCTGTCTAGCAGGCGCGGTTTTAAGTAAAGACGCTAGTCCGTTTGCAGGTACCAAAGGTGGTCCACCGAGTACCGGCCAATGTTTTATTGCCTTTGACCCCAGTGGCTTTTCTGGAGGTGCGTTTAATGTGCAGGTCTCCTCATTAGTAAGTGCCATCGAATCTCAGCCGGGCGCTCACTTGCCTGGTTTGAAAGGTAAGCGAAATCGTAAAACCAATATTGAGCATGGGGTAGAAGTGCCTCAAAGTTTGATTGATCAAATTCAGGCGTACCATGGTAGTTAGAAAGCCCTATTGTAGCGATGAAGATAGATAAAATTGACGTATTTCAAGTCGAACTACCGTATTCAAAGGGCCGATACAAGCTTTCGGGTGGCCGTTATTTCGACTCTTTTAATGCTTCGATCGTTCGTATTACAACAGCTTGCGGAGTTGAAGGCTGGGGTGAATCGACACCGTTCGGCAGTACGTATATTGCTGCGCATGCATTAGGCGTTAGGTCGGGAATTGAGGAAATTGCACCGCACTTGCTTGGGCGAGACCCTAGACATGTAGACCGAAATTAAGATGTAATGGATGGAGCACTGCTTGGTCACTCACACGCGAAAACTCCATTAGACGTTGCATGTTGGGATATTTTTGCTAAGGCATCCGATATGGCAGTTTGTGATCTGCTGGGAGGGCGAACTGATCAACGTCTCCCTTTGATCTCATCAATCCCCGCGGCGACCCCTGAACAGATGCGTGAAAATGTAGCAGTACACCGCAGTAATGGATATCTTGGGCATTCAATCAAGATTGGAGCATCGGAGCAAGAAGGCGGGCCACATATGGATGCTGATAGAATTAAAGCGAGTTCGGACGGTCGTCTTAGTGGAGAGTATTTTATTGTCGATGCGAATGGCGGCTTGTCGCTTGAACACGTATTGAAATTGTTAAGGTTGTTGCCCACCGAGTTGGATATTTTGTTAGAGGCGCCCTATGCGACTTGGCGGGAAACCTCGTCTTTGAGGAGACTTACTAATGTGCCGATTTATTTAGACGAATTAGTTGATTCTGATGTGATGGGGGCAAACGTGGTTTCCAGCGGTATCGCTGAAGGCATTGGGTTGAAAATTTCCAAGAATGGAGGGCTTACTCAGTGCCGTCGACAACGAGACCTCTGTCAGGCCTCAGGGTTAGTCATGAGTGTGAAAGACACCGTAGGGTCGGCAATCGCATTTTCGGCAATCGTTCATTTAGCCCAAACGATTCCAGCAAAATGGTTGCGTTATATTCTTGATACTAGGGATATGGTGATTGGTGAAACAGCATCATTTGATTGCCAATTGATTGATGGCGGCGTGGTAGCGCCGAAACAATCAGGTCTAGGTGTTGTGCCGAATATGGCAGTGTTAGGCCAACCCATATTAAGCTTCAATTGATAGATAAACAAATTATCTGGGCACAAGAACACGCCTTGGTTTTTGGCTTTTAGTCTTTGTGCAGAGTTGAGATTTTAGAGTTATAGAACCAGGATTTGGTATGAGAGTGAAGACTTAGGAGTTAAGCGTCTATAAATCGGGTATAGTCGGTCAAAGTTCATAAAGGGGTGGGGAACGTTGAACAACGATAGAAATTTTTTTTACATGTGCTCGGGACCAGCTAATTTAATTAACAGTTATAAATGCTGGAGAAATAATCAGCAGGACCCATCACAAGTATCGATTACTTTTAGTAGTCAAATATTGGATTATTGTCGCGATAATAATGTCGATGTCTTTATGACATCGACTCACGCTAATGGCGAAGTTTGTCAAGACGATAATGTGATCATCGAGCACAGAAAAAGACCGATAGTGCCTCTAGTTAGTGATTCGTTTTCGTACCAAATAGGGAGTCTACTTCACACTCTGGCCATGCTCAGGAAAGCGATACGCTTCAGGGCAGACGTCGCCTTGGTCGATTCCGGCTCTACACACTACTTCATGTTATTTTTATTCAGAGTATTTGGGATAAAAGTTATAACGATTATGCATAATACTCTTTGGCCTAAAGGGTTTCGTCCGACGGGAAGACTCTCTCGGATAAGGAGTTGGTGTGATAGAGCGTTTCTCATACACGGTGCGAACGCCATCTTGAGTGTTTCCAAGGAGTGTGAAAATCAGATTCTCGAGCTGTGCGGTAATAAGCCGGACTTCGTCGAAAAGTTATTCAGCTTTCGAGCACAGTTTCATAAAGAATACTTCGAAGGTATCTCGACGCCAGAATATGAGCAGCAGCCGTTCAAAATTATGTTTATCGGAAGGATCGAGAAATATAAAGGCGTATTTGATTTGCTGGATATCGCTGAACGCTTAGAAAGAAAACACAGTAAGCGGTTTCAGTGGGTGATTTGCGGAACAGGGCCTGAACTAGAAGGCCTACGAGCCGTATCAACTGAGAAAGGTTTGAGCGATATCGTTGATATTCTTGGATGGGTTAGCCTTGAGCAACTTCAAACTATCTATAAGGGCAGCCACATGTCTATTGTTCCAACGACCAGTGGTTTCTCTGAGGGCTTAGCGATGACAGCCGTATCAATATCTCTAGCAGGGGAAGGATTGCCCAACGCCTTAGTACCAGTTCCCGCCGCAGC
>CAYQVT010000145.1:0-9288 GCA_964420885.1 uncultured Gammaproteobacteria bacterium | reverse complement strand
GGCATACGATGTCGACAGCACAAATGGTTTTGCTTGCCATTGATACTTTACACCTATATCAAGATCTCCTAAACCGCTGTTACTGGTGGTCTCGCCGCTGGAATTAGTCTGTTCGATATCTTGATATAAGGCTGAACCATAGATGCCCCAATTGTTTCCCAAACCGTATTCTCCATAAAAAGAGACACTGCTTCCGTCAAACTCTCCAAGATCGGCCTGATCGCCAAAAAATTCAGTGGCGTTGTATTCAGACACGCCCACTTTGGTGTATCCAGAACCTTTTTCAGCAACCCAGGCACCTGCATGCGCCTGACTTGAAAATAGGGCGGCAATCATCAATGATGCTGCAAGGGAGCCGTTAACGGCAGGAGTAATTTTTCGGGGGGTTTTCATAAGCGTTCCGTTCTGAGTAAAAATTGTTTTGCTACGAGAAGCCTAGTTAGATCAATAGTTAGATCAATGGCTCTACGCAGCTCTCCCTATTAGAGGACACCATGAAGCGATTTATGCTTTCATCAGAACTCTTCGGAAATACCAATGTATTAATCTAAATTAATCTGTTTTATCAAACAACAAACCTTGCAGATTTTGCCAAGACTGCAATTCTTAGCGATTCGAACTCTACTCACTTCTCCTTTCGCCTTTCAAATCCCAATCAAGAAGGTTTAATGGCTTGGTTAATGCTGGGCTCAACATTAAGACCATTGACAATTAGTCGACCATCAATGGTTCGACAAAATAATTCTGCCTTTTCTATCCGCGTCATTTTTGTTAGCAATGAATTGCCATTTAGTTAGCCGGCAAATAATAGAGGGCTGCTTAGACTAGACTGTCTCAATATTGATCGAGGAATTCTTTATGTCGACGACAAGCTACCTTCTGATGGCCGACTTGGTATTATTACTGCATGTGCTGATCGTTGCATTTGTAATATTTGGTTTACTCATCACCTTACTTGGTGGCGTACTGGGGTGGTCTTGGGTGCGCAACCCTTGGTTTAGGCTCAGCCATTTGGCGTGTATCGGCATCGTGGTTATGCAAGCTTGGGCAGGTATTATTTGTCCGTTGACCACCCTAGAAATGTGGCTTCGCTCTCAAGCCGGTGATCAAGTTTACAGTGGATCTTTTATTGCCCACTGGCTAAATAGCATTCTCTATTACGATCTACCAAGTTGGGTGTTTACGGTCGCTTATTCGAGTTTCGGCTCTTTAGTACTTTTGAGTTGGTACTGGGTTCGCCCTCGCCAGATAGTTAGATCAGTTTAAGATCTAGGTTCTCTCGATTTTATTATTTGCAACTCTCTATTTGATTATTTGCAATAAGGCCTGTGTATGCTCTGCGGCAGTACGTCCGAGACTGGTTAAATACCCTCCGTCGACTTGAGACGTTAACCCCTTGTCATAAAGGCGCTGCGCGGCGGCTACTTTAGCTTCGCCAGCCGAGCTGTGCACCTTAATCCCCTCTAAGTCCGTATCGAGGTTAAATAGAGAAAGAACGTTCAATTCTTCGATAATATCGTTTGAATAGGGCATTAGGCTTCCTGTTGTAATATCTATTACTCAACATAATAAACAAAAACGGTGTCTTTGACTAAATTCTTACCGCATGACTGGATTTAAGTTCTTCTAGCCCTTGTTTAATGAGTTCAGCTATCACTGATAATTCGACGCTGTCCAAGTTTTTTAGGTATAAACACGATTTGCCTAATTTATGAGGGCCCAATTTTGACAACAGAGATTTGGTATTTTCATAGCCAGAAATTACATAAAGAACGGGGCCACTTTTACGTGCTGCAAAGCCAGTCGCGCACATCACTCCCTCATCTCCATTTGCTCGATAATAGGTGTACTCGCCATATCCAATGATGCTGCCACCCCACATTCTAGGTTTTGTGCCTGTTGTTTCTTTGAACAATTTCGCTAAAGCCTTGGCATCCCGACGTGCTGAGTCTGGTTCAATGCTATTCAAATACGCACTGACACCGGCATTGTTTTTAGTAGTCTTTATAACGACTTTTTTAGGCATTGTTTCCTCGCTTGATATTGTATAAAAAGATTAATGACCACGATCCGGCCGACTTAGATCAATCACCACCGTTTCAGAAATTTTATCGTGGATCGCCTGCCGGTTCGGGTCCCATATGACTTGTAAGAACCCAAGTAACCCCGTCGCTAAACCGGCGCTATAGCCTCCGTAACGACCTAAGCTTTCCCAAAAACTCATCATATTTCCATCAATCTTTACCACCCGCATTCTAAATAAAAGCTTGCCCACGGTTTGCCCTCCAAACCAAGCGGTAAAGGCACTAAAGTAAAGCGCTGCCCAACCAAAACCCGAGCCCAAATCTGCGAACACTTCTAGTAATCGCTCAATTAAGGGGAGGTCGGCCCCTGCTTCCTTAGCTGCAGAAGAATCAGTTGGTTGTTCTTTTTCTGTATCAGTATTCACCTCAACCTCGGCACTTCTATCCAGCGAACTTTCGGACCCGGAAAAATTGGCCTCTAAATTCAGGCCGCTTAGCGATAAGCTGAACGCAACTACGATACCCGATAACACCGCAGCAAAGCCAAAGGCTTTCGGAGCTATGGAATTGGTTCCCTCTTCGGCATTCTTTGTTCTTGCTTTGTACCAACCTACAATCGACACTAGCAACACAGAGACTGCCATTGCTGTTGTGCTCATCAATGTTAGTGACCCAACTACGAGTAGGTCGATTCCGATCGAAAATAAACGGCGTGTCGGACTCGCTAATGGTTTGCCAAGCAGCGCATCATCGACACCAAAAGCGTAAGGCGTAACGTAATTTTTGTTTTCTTCAAAATTCTTCATTGTGAATTGTTATTACCGCTTGAGTTCGAACCAAAAAATCGACACGCAATGGGCCGAGTAATTTCGACTATTATTTCCGCTTAGAATAGACTCTACTGTATATTCACACAAATCTGCCTTGAAATAAGATACATTATGTCCAATACAATTTTATTGTTTATTCTCACATGACAGCTCCTCTGAAATCCATCCCTGGCGAAAATGGCTTGCCTGTATTCGGCCATGTTTTTCGTTTCATCAAAAACTGTAACCACCTTTTTGATGAAATGCATGAAAAATATGGCTCGGTCTACTACAACAACTTTTTGAATACCAAGGCGATTCACTTACTAAGCCCCGACGGCAATGAATTCGTACTACTTGATCGCGAGAAGAACTTCTCGAGTCGTAAAGCCTGGAATAAGTCATTGGAAAAGCTGTTTCCAAACGGTCTTATGCTGCGTGATGGTGACGAACACCGCTATCATCGCCGACTTATGGGGGCACCCTTTAAAGCGCACGCACTTGAATCATATGTTGAGAGTATGAACCCAGACATTGCATCGACCATGGCGGGTTGGGGGCTGCAAAAAGACTTCCACTTTTACCCAGCCATTAAAGATCTAACCTTAAGCCTCGCGTCTAAAATTTTCATCGGTGAGACATTAAGCAACGAAGCCGGCAGAGTAAATAAGGCGTTTGTAGATGTAGTCGAAGCATCAATCGTGGTGATTCGCTACCCAATGTTTGGCAATAAATACCAAAAGGGACTCGCGGGCCGAGCTTTTTTGGAACAATACTTTGGTTCACGGGTAGCCGGCAAACAAAGTTCAGATGACACGGATATGTTCGCCGAAATAAGTCGAGCCCAAAGCGACGATGGCAAAGGTTTTAGTAAGCAAGATATCATAGACCACATCATCTTCTTAATGATGGCAGCCCACGATACAACAACCAGCTCTCTTTCCAGCGTGTGTTTTGCATTGGCGAAAAACCTAGAATGGCAAGATAAAATTCGCGATGAGATAAAGGCGCATGGCAGTGACGTATTAACCTATTCAGAAATGCCGGAGTTTGATGCTGCGGGCTTGGTTCTTAAAGAAGCCCTGCGCCTATACCCGCCTTTGCCAACCATTCCCCGCGCTGCCATCAAAGACTGTGAATTTGAAGGCTACGAAATTAAGAAAGGGGAACAAGTGTTCGTCAGCCCCTACTTTACCCATCGAATTCCGGAATTTTGGTCAGACCCCAATAAATTCGACCCTGAGCGATTCAACAAAGAACGCGCTGAAGACAAGAATCATAAGCATGCTTGGATACCATTTGGCGGTGGTGCGCATAAATGCCTAGGCATCAAGTTTGCCGAGCTTCAGGTAAAACTGATACTGTTTCACTTACTACAAAAGTATCAGCTCAGCGTTGAGCCGGGTTACGAAATGCCCTATTCACCCGCTCCAATAGGCAAGCCAAGTGACTTATTGCCGCTGAAGCTTACCGCTATCTAAGCGTTAACTCGCCAGTAGGCGGCCCGACAAGTCCATCAACGATTCTAACTGTTTGCCACTCAGAGTGCGGGTCAAATGCTGCGCACAATGGGTAAAACTTGACCTAGAATCTCGAAATAAAATTAAACCGGCGTCAGAGAGTTTCACTAGACTGACGCGCGCATCTCTTGGGTTGACTCTTTTTTCAACAATATGGTTTTTCTCCATAGGTGCCAATAAGCGTGTCACACCTGAGGCGCTAATCCCAACGCAATCGGCCAACTCAATTCGTCGCATGGTTTGCGCTGGCGCGTGAGCTAGGTGATGCATTATCTGGTATTCAGTAAAACTGATGCCGTGAATACTCAATTGGCCATCAATCTTTCTTAATAATTTGCTGTGCAAAAAAGACTGACTTAACAAAAAGTCTGCCGCTAAATTTGATTCATTCATTCTAAAATTAATTTGATATATGCTTGATTAGTCAAGTATATATCAAGCTAATCAATATAACACCTTTTTGTTACGGAAAATTTTCTAAGTACATCTCCATTTTAATTCTGCTACTCAATAACAACAAATTGGGCAGCCCAGAATAGGTAGGTGCGCTCAACGCGGTATTATAAAATAAGCAAACAGCACCTATTCAGGTGTACGCTTTAGAAAAAAGGCAATACCCACGATGCCAAGTAACATTAAGATCCACGGCGCAAGCGTTGCGACCCACGCCGGCGCGTAATGAATAGCGGCGAATAGTGATCTAAAACCACTTGTTAAATAAACGCCGAATGGTGTGTAAAGGAAGACAATAATGAACAGCATCGCGCTCAATAAACTTAATACGCCCAATATCCTCGGCATGGTTCGTGGTATTACTAGACCTAATGTGCCTTGCTGTAATGACCACGCTAAGGTAAATATTACCAACAAAAACACTGTGGCTAGCGCCCACACAATACGATTCGCTGTAGTTGCGTACATATCCGCTCGCGCCTGTGATTCTAGACAATCACGATTAATCACCGGGGTTTTCTGCTGAGCGTCCCAATGGCATTTGAGTTCACTCAGAAATGGCCCAGCTCCGTCAGAATTAGTCATCACAATAAGGCCGTTTTTGCTCGAGGGGTTAAATTGCATATCAGCTCGCCACCCCAAATTTGCACCGCTGTGGCCAACTAATTGTTGCTCAGCTCGGCTGAAAAAACCCAACCCCATATCGGCAAACCCGGCATCAACAACCGCGGAGTGCATCATCGAGACGGTACGCTTGTCTAAAATACTATTATCGGATACGTTCGCGATAAGAAAACGCGTTAAATCAAGCGCCGTCGTGTGCAGCGACGCCGCGGCTTGCGCACGAAAATGGTGATGGATAATCTCATCACGAGAATACCCATGAGGCTGCACACGATGTTTAAGCAACTTTTCATCAGGCTCGTAGCTGGAGTTATTCATGCCTAGTGGTGTCAATACGGCGTCCTCAGCATAATCCTTGAAAGGCTGACCACTCACCTCTTCAACCAAAAGCTGAATCAAGGTATAGCCTCCCCCGGAATAACGAAACCCCTCTCCGGGTGCTTGAAATAATTCCACGGCTCGGGAGTCGCGAGTATTGCCCAATAAAGACGCTTCCAAACTAGGTAAGCTCTCGCTCTCAGGAAAACCGGTGTAGGCCGGTACTGTTAAGCCAGCGGTATGAGACAATAGTTGCCGTAGGGTCACATTTTCTGAAGCAAATTCAGAGCGAGGAAGTTTCCAGCGAGTCAAGTATCGACTAATCGGCATATCCAACGACAGCTTTCCGTCGCGCACCAATGTCATCACGACCCATGCCGCAACCGGTTTTGAAATTGATCCTACTTGAAACACTGAGCTTGGGGTCATCTGCACGCCACTTATCGCAGACTTTAGGCCCAAATTAAAGCTGTGCTTCAGCTTTCCGTTTTCAACCAGCACGATCGATGCCCCCACTACCCCGTGAGCTTGCATTCTCTGCTTAGCGTATTCTTCGAAACTAATCTGTGGAGACTGAGCTTGAGCTGGCACCCAATTAACAATTATTGACAAGGCAAATGTTAAAACCATTAAATAAGCTAAGCGCATCAATCTTCAGCATGTTGATTCTGTGGCTAAGTACGATAGCTGTCGATTAATTCGGTTACAAGTGACGGTAGTACGAATGATCTAGTCTTTATGTACTATTGCGAATGAGCAGGCTCGATGGTGAAATACTCGGATGAAGCGCACCACTCAAAATTCCAGTCTTGAACAAAAGATAAACAAAAAAATTGGTTTGTCCGACGTCAAAGTTGAATGGCTCAATAAACGAGCCTTGGTTCTGATTTCTATCTTTTCCCACGCTGCTAATAAATCAGGCGGGAATATTATTGACCTTCGAGCTGACAACGTTTTGTGCCAGATATCGTCACTTGCAAGAACATCGAATAACGCCGAACTGATTGATATTTACCAACGTATCAAGCGAGAAATAAAGGTAAGTTTGTGCGAATCGAATAGCTCAAGAGAAGCCGCTCAAGAAGTATCTAAGCTAGCTGTATACGACGATTGCGCAGAAAAACAAGATCCGCGTCTGAGTGTTTCTTTAATTTCGTAACATCTGACATCAAACCTACTGGCACTTTTAAGCGCATTAGCCAAGCATAAAGTCCAGCGCTGCGTCGACATGAATTTGAGTCGTGTCATAGAGCGCTACTGACGTATGCTCTTGTTGAATAAGTAAACCAATTTCGGTGCACCCGAGTATCACCGCCTCGGCCCCTCTCTTTTCTAAAGAATCAACGATCTGTAAATATTCATTCTTCGACTTGGGCAAAATGGTCCCGAGACAGAGTTCTTGATAAATCACATCATGCACTCGTTGCCGTTGTTGTTGGTCAGGCACCAAAACGTTTAAGCCGAATTCAGCTAACCTCCCTTTATAAAATTCTTCTTCCATCGTAAAACCCGTCCCTAGTAAACCAACTCGACTTACTCCATCGCGTTTGAGAACCTCAGCGGTTCCATCGGCTATATGCATGAGCGGTATGGCAACTTCCTTCTGAACTTGTTTAGCAACCTTGTGCATGGTGTTAGTGCAAATCATAAAACCATCTGCACCTGCGGCTTGCAGATTTTTGGCGGCCTTAGTCAGAATCTCCGCCGCACCTGACCAGTCTCCGCGTTGTTGCATGTACTCAATTTCCGCGAAATCCAGACTCACCATCACCAGCTTCGCAGAATGTAAGCCTCCGAGACGTTGTTTAACGCCCAGATTTATTGCTTGATAATAGCTCGCAGTGCTTTCCCAGCTCATTCCACCTATCAACCCTATCGTATTCAACACACCCTCCAGTAATACGCAAGAAAAAACATACTCGCACGATAAACCATAAGAAATAAACGATTCTCAAGACTTAAGCTTATCATTGGATCTGCGCCTAAAAAACAGCGCTGGGACGATGAAGTGGAATAGAGGATTTAGTGAGTGCTCGGCTGAAAGATGCTCTGCACACCACCTTCAGCCCTGATAGGACTAGAGATGGTGTGTGAGTTGCAAGCGAGAATTGTGAAACAATAAACTATGACGACGTTCCTACTTTTTCTTAACCGTCAAGGTATAAGCAGGGTGACTAACAGCGCCAACCGTCACCGTTATGACTTGTTCTTTGCCTTTACGAATTAGATTCATTACTAACTTGTCGCCGGTCTTCATCTTCTTAACCAGCGAATAGTACTTTTTATTTTGTTTATCCCGATTTGCACCAGTCATATCAATATCGTTGATCGCCGTAATTAAATCACCGGTTTTTAATCCCGCTCTGGCCGCACTGTGACCGGGCGTAATACAGGTCAGCTTAACGCCTTTAGCAAATACATCGGAACAAACTCCAATAAACGGCTTCATAAACGCGGGTTGCTCAACGGTAATGCTGTCCTCACCACTGATATCAAGTAACTCCTTGGCTAAAAAACTAATTTCGTGTTTGAGTTCTTCCTCGCTGCCGCCTGCAAACACCGGCGTGGAGACGATTGCGAGGCTAACGACACTCGCAATAACAATTTTTACTATGTGAATAAATTTAAACATGATATTTACCTTAAATTTCCGGTGCATTCAGCGTACTGTCGCGCTGATAATATATTTGATTCAATGCGTTTAGAGCCTCTATGCGGTCATTCCACAAGACTTCCATTCGCTCGGTGTTTTCGGGGCTGGCTTGATCAATTAACTGATCAACATAGGTCAATCGCCAATACAGGCGATCGGCCGCTTTTTGGTTGGCGACGCTCAATGCTTGATTTTGGTCAGCAACGTTTTGCAATACTTGCTCGAGACCGCGAGAGTTCAGCATCAACTCATTCAGGCTGGCCTGCAATATTTGGTTTTGAAGCTGTGAATTCTGCTGCTGCGAGAACATAAACACAGCGATCACCCCTACAAAGGCAATGGAGGCCGCTAAGGCATAAACGGCTTTAGTCAGAGAATTTTGCGGTGCGGTGACCAAAGTATGAACACTATTGTTCTCCATCCTCACGGCGTTTTGCGACTCTAAACTGAGCTGAATTCTATTCCAAACATCGTCGCTTGGCACTTGATCGGCTGCGTCAAACATCTGCAAACCAATTTCAGATTCCAGCGACTGCAATTCTCGAAGCGAGATTTGGCATTCTTCGCATTCATTCACGTGTTGACGCTTCGAGCTCGGTTCGCCGTCTTTAATTTCTAATAGCTCTTCAATATTGGCATGCATTAGCGTTCACCTAACGAATAACTTAGATCGTCGTTTAATGTCATTCTAGTGCGCAAAAATTGCAACGCACGAGAAACGACAGATTTTGAATAGCTCGGCGTTTTGTTTACCAGAGCCGCAATTTCATTGTGTGTATAACCTTCAACCTCTTTGAGCCACAAGACCAAACGCATATCTTCAGGCAGTTTATTGAGTAAGCCGTGCATATCGGCTTGCCTATCCAACCTGTGCGTAAAATCGTTTG
>CAYQVT010000144.1:0-9292 GCA_964420885.1 uncultured Gammaproteobacteria bacterium | reverse complement strand
CAAAAAGTGGTGATGAACCGAACGGTTAGCTTGAGAGACACTTGGGCAAAAGTCGATAAAAAATAGCGTATGACTCGGCCAATCGCGATCGCGATAAATAGAGGCTGTGAGCACTAATAAACTTTAGGTGCTTTTAAGCTGTAGGCACTATTAAGCTGTAGGCACTATAAATAATCTTTTAGAGTCTCGCAGGAAAAGTCCCATAGACGATTTGCTAAGTCTTGATCCTGACCATGCCTGCTTGGTCGCTCTTCGTTATTGTCAGAGAAATATCGGCCACTGACGTTTGAAAGCTCAGCTGCGGTGGCAACGTAGCACTGAGTAGACGCACCCTGAGCAATTGTTTTACTGCCCATCATCTTCCCGGCGACCCAACCTGTGATGGGGTTATTGAATACAAGACCTTGAAGCCCACCCATGTTGCGGCTCAAATTAGTCCGAATAATCCCGGGGTGGACTGCGTTGGCGGTTGCATCGCTTCCCTCTAGTTGCTTCGACAGCGCCAGCGCCGTTAGCAGATTTGCTAACTTTGATTGGCCGTAAAAAGTCCAATCGCGGTAATACTTGCTGCCATCCAAATTGTCGAAATTGATCCCTTTCGAAGGCGCCATTTTATGCGCCAAGCTGGATAGCATAACAATGCGGCCTTGCTCGGCTTGCTTCACCTTATCCAACAAATTGTGAACCAGCAGGAAGTGACCCAGATGGTTGGTATTAAATTGTTGCTCAAAGCCGTTTGCTAGCTCTAAGGCGGGTAAGGCCATTATACCGGCATTGCAAAGCACCACATCGAGTGGCTTATTTAGTAACTTAATACTTTCAGCACAGGTTTTTACCGAATCAAAACTACTTAATTCACACGCCAAGGGCGTTATCTCGCCATCAATCTCATTTGCAGCTCGCACCGCTTTGTCAATTGTGCGAGCAGTCCCAATGATGTGCGCGCCACGTTTGGCGAGCACACGCATCGATTCATAACCAAGACCTGAGTTTATACCGGTGATAACGATCGTCTTACCTGTTAAATCTATACCTTGGGTGACTTGCTCTGCGGTATTTTTCTTAGTGAACTTACTCATGTCTCTTCTATTTATTTAACAGTGTCGGAGGGTCTAAGTATTACGACTATTGCTCTGGTTGAGGTGAACCATCTTCAGCGGTTTGGTTAAGCTTTTCAATCGTCTCAACTAAACTATCGATCAACTTTTGGCGAGACTCCAACTCTTCTTGGCTAGCATTTTCCAGACCCTGCGCAAATTTATCTAATTCGGCCATCAAATCGGTTCCGCTCTTTGCCATTTCATCCGCAATTGGAGATAGATCGTCACCCAATTGTTGAATCGCCAACGCGAGCTCTTCTTCCGATACACTCACCTCCGACATCGCAGCAGCTATGTCTTGCTCAACTGTTTTCATGGTGTCACTGGCGACCGCAGCCATTGCTTTCACTCCGGCTTCAACCCGAGCACGGTCTTCTTCAAACTTTTCACCTTGTAGGTAATCTTGAAAGGAATCGACATAGCCCGACAATTCGCCAGAACCAAATTGAATAGCGTCACCAACAGACCAGGCAACTAGCTCTATCATCGAGTTCAAGCCCCGGATTTGCTGCCCTTCCTGCAAACCTATCGAATCACTTGAAGCCCTAGCATATATTTCTAAAGGCGCGCCAGGTTTTATTCGGTTAACGGCAACCGCAGCTTCTGAGTTAATCGTCAAAGCTGCGTCTTCATCGATAATCATAGTGACGATTGATCCCGAATCGTTTTCGGAAATCTTAATAACTTCTCCAACGCCCCGTTCTTCATAAAAAACTTTCGCACCCTCGCGCACTCCCTGGGCACTGCGAAATTCGGTAGTCACTTCAACCCCACTATTCCCACAAGCACTGAGGCAAAGGATTAGTGCGACGCCCAATACGCCACACAAGTGTTTAGGCAAGGTAAAACTGATTTTTAATATTGGCATGCTAGATTTCCCAAAAATATCCTCGATAATATAAGTCTTACCATACACCGGATTCTAAAGTGTTATTGGTTTATGACTATTTTGTAGACTTAAGCTAAACCCTTGGCTTAGTCGAAAAAATGCCCGGAATCGACGAGTTGATGCAATGTTTCGGGAGAGTCTACAAAACTATTTCGATTACCTTGAAGTCGTTCAATCACCCTATTACGCCGATGTTCTTCGTCACTCGGAGGGTCAGCTCTGTGCCATGTCTCTAACAATAAGGCCTGCCGTTTAAATAACACCAAACCGTCGGCTTTGTACTTGTCAGCCATGTAAAACATCGCTCTAGCCACATCACCTCGCTTCTCCGGAGCCGGCTCAGCAACACGCTGGCGTTGGTTAACTTCGAAATCGCAATGATCCCCATAACGCCGAGACTCTCCACTGACTTCACCAAAGCGAAAACTAGACCTGTCTTGATTTACATCAGAACGCGATGGAAACAAGTTATGCAGGTCGGCCTCTATACGGTTGAAAACGTCGCTGCGGGCCCGGCATTGTTTACGTTTGCCACAATTTAATCCGTTTGTTACCCATGACATAGGAAATACGTGTTCGACGTTGTAACCCTTTCGGCGATGACTATCGAATGATTCTGAACAGTAGAGTGTTTTGCCACCGTCAGGGTAAACCGAGTTCCATAAAATTGGCCGTGCCGTTTCATAGTCTGCGATCGCACTACCAACGTTCTTGTTGCCAATAAAAGTATTCTGAGCTTGGTTTGATTCTGCCTGATTTTCGCAGCCACAGATTATAAAACACACAACGATCAAAAAGACTTGTCGGATCACGATTTATGCACTCCGTGCCCAGCGTATAACTGCTCGATCGCGCCCGCGTAGTGTTGCATTACCTTTGGGCGTTTTATTTTTAGTGTGGGTGTCAGTAAGCCAGATTCAACGGTCCACTCTTGTTCACAGACATAGACCTTTCGTATTTTTGCATAGCCTGGAAAATCTTCCATTTGTTCGGCAATTTTTTTAATCAGGGTGTCGTGGAAACCATCGCCGCTTTTACCATCGCCACTCTGACCCTCGACGCGTGCTTGCAATTTGTCGTTGAGTACCACCAAAGCCGTTAAAAATGACTTCCCTTCGCCGAGCACCATAACTTGCTCAAATAGAGGGTCGCGTGCGATAGCCGTTTCGATGTCGGAGGGCGGAACTTTCTCCCCATTTGCGAGCACCAAAATATCCTTAATTCGGCCAATGATACGTAAAAAACCATCTTCATCAATCGCGGCTCGATCTCCAGTACGAAGCCAACGGTCGTCTTCATCTACAACAATTGCTTTATCAGTTGCTTCAGGGCGTTGCCAGTAGCCCATCATGACGTTATCGCCTTTGACCCATAATTCGTCTTTCTCTGCGATTTTGACGCTCACGCCTCTTAGTAATAAACCAATAGAATTGACTCTATTTTGTGCTTTGGTATTAACACTCACAACTGGGCTGGATTCTGTCAAACCGTAGCCTTGAAGAAGCGGTACGCCTAAAGCAATAAAAGTTTTCGCAACGTCTTCGCTTAACGGCGCGCCACCAACGATTACGAAATCAAGTGCGCCTCCAAGCTTGGCCCTTACTTTGTTGGCGACCAAACGATCGAAGACACTCGCTAGCAGCAATTTGGGAGCCCACGCACCTAAGCCTTGCTGATACTCAAATTGACACCACCCGATATTTATTGCGGTTTTAAATACCCATTGCTGCAATCCACTTTGCTCTGCCAACGCGGTATAGATCTGATTGTGAACTCGTTCAAAAATTCGCGGCACCGAAATCATCACGGTTGGTTTCACTTTAAGCAAGTCATCACTCAGTTGTTTTATCGAACGATTAAACGTTACGGTGCTGCCGCTGATCAGCGAAGCATAATAACCAACCGTACGTTCAAGCGTGTGTGACAATGGCAAAAACGACAGCAAACGATCACTTGGCTTTAATGGCACACTGCGCATGCCACTATAGGCATTTGCGAGCATATTTTTATGAGACAACATCACTCCCTTCGGCCTACCAGTGGTTCCGGAAGTATAAACGATCGAGGCTAAATCATCGGGCGATGCAACGCCACGCTCCAAGTGTTGGCCATGTTCGGGTAACCAATCAGCCACGCTGGATATTTCTTTAGATGATTCGCCTGAAAATACTAATACCTGCTCCACACACATCACGTCTTCATCGGTGCTACTCACCTGTTTCCAAACATCACTGTGGTCAAACAACACCAGTTTTGCCCCAGAATTCCCGATCACATAGGCAATATTGTCTGGCCGGTCGGCGGTGTACAAGGGAACAACCACCAAACCTAAACGTAAGGCTGCTTGGTCAAAAATCACCCATTCGACACTATTGCGATAACAAATTGCAACCCGGTCCCCTTTTTGCAAACCCGTGTCGCGAAACGCTACTTGCCAGCGTTCGACCTGAGTAGCGACATCTGTCCAGGTGAAGCTTTGCCAATCCATAATACTCTGATTAAATTGGCTATAGGCGATTGTATTACTGCTTCTGCGGACACGCTCTCTGAATGCTTCGTCGAGCGTACTCGCATCTTGAGTGTTGATCGTATCTAGTCCATCTAGGGAAGCTAGCGCATCAACCGGGTATTGGGCGGAGTTATATTGGGTATTTACCGTAATCACTGAGTATATTGCCGTATCTATTATAAAAGCGCTGAAATCGTCGCTATATAGTAGCCTGCCAGCGCCCACGGGTCATTTATTTCGCTCACTCTGGCACTTGATACATGACATCGAGTTAAGCCCACAGGCTTATGAATTTTAGTCGTTTTGTGATAAATTACGTGGCCTTTCGCGGTATGGAGAACCATTTACAGCCTGTCGCGAGTCCCGTTATTTTAACAAAAGGCAAAATTATGCGATTAATTCTTCTTGGCGGTCCTGGCGCTGGTAAAGGCACACAAGCTACCTTCATCACAGAAAAATTTGGCATCCCGCAAATTTCCACAGGCGACATGTTACGCGCAGCAGTAAAAGCAGGCACCCCTTTGGGCTTGGAAGCAAAGAAAATAATGGATACTGGCGGTTTGATTTCCGATGAAATCATTACCGGTATGGTTAAAGACAGAGTTGCCGAAGCCGATTGCAAAAATGGTTATCTTCTAGATGGCTTTCCAAGAACCATTCCCCAAGCCGACGCCATGCGAGAATTTGGTATTGATATCGACAACGTGATCGAAATAAGTGTCGACGATGCCGAAATTGTAAAACGAATGAGCGGTCGCCGAGCTCACCTTGCCTCGGGTCGAACCTATCACATAATCTATAACCCACCTAAAAATGAGGGTTTAGATGATGTTACCGGCGAGCCGTTGGTTCAACGAGACGACGATAAAGAAGAAACAGTTAAGAATCGCTTGGATGTTTATCATGAGCAAACCGAGCCATTGATTGAATATTATCGCAGCTTTGCAAGCAGCGGTGCCCCTGAAGCGCCAGATTATGTCAAGGTCGACGGTATTGGCTCTGTAGACGACATACGCAAAACTATTTTTGATGCCCTTGGTGCCTAATATCCACTCGAATTACTTCGGTGCATTAAGCCAGCCCACTCAGAGCTGACTTTTTTGTGCATACTCGGTAAGCATTTGTGCGACCAAAACGATCGACTATTCCGTCTAGTGAGGCAGCAAGCCAAGTTCTTGATCTAAAAATTTCGGCAGTATCTTCCAAAACTCTTTCGATTTGGAATTTGTTAACAAGACCATGCCAACATTTTTATGTGGCAAAAACGCGATTTGAGCGGCGTAACCCTCAACCGAACCAGAATGGTTCACAACTGTGGCACCGGCATATTCATAGAGCCGCCAACCCAGGCCATAGTGCGCTTGTGTGTTTCGAATCAAATGTCTGGTCCGTCTGAGTTCACTCAGTGTTTTGGTTTGCGGCGCCTGCAATCGTGTCAATGAAGCATGGGACAACACCTCGGGAGCACTTCCCATTTGAGCTGCCAACCACTTGGCCATGTCCACAATATTCGCATTCACCCCCCCCGCCGCTGGCACATCATAATACGGCTGTTTTACGCTGACGGTTTTCCATGGACCGTATCTACTCCGAGCGTGTGAGCGAGCCCAGTTGTTGCTACTTACCAGATTTTCTTTTCCAAACGAGGCACCGGTCATGCCCAAGGGTTCAAATAGCCGTGTTCTCACGGATGCCTGATAAGACTGACTATCGACTGTTTCGATCGCCGCCGCTATCATATTAAAGCCGACATTTTGATAGGCATAACAAGAACCAACACGGCAGATAGGTTCAACATTTTTCATTCGGTTTAATATTTGTTCAGGGGCAACGCCACTCTCTAACAGATTATCGTAAGCATACGGCGGCAGCGATAAGCGATGGCTTAGCACGTGGCTGAGTGTTGCATACTCGGCTTGAGTCTGGTTCTTTAGGCGAAAATCAGAATTATAAGAAATTATCGGGTCGTCGAGAGAAAGCTTGTCTTCGGCCTCGAGTTGCACCGCCACACTGGCTGCAAACGCCTTCGACAATGACGCTATCCGAAACGTTGTTTGCGGCGTTATTTTTTCTGTACCTCCGGCCTCTCTGACTCCAAAGGTCTTCAGCAGGGATATTTTACCGTCTCGAACTATGGCTGCGGCGATGCCGACTAAATCTCCCTCACGTGCCGCTTCGGCCACCACTTGTTGGAAACCACTTTTCTGTTTTGTCATTATCGAGCTAGTCGCTAACGCGTCAAAAGACCAAAACCCGCTGAGCAGCAGCCAGCTGACAAACATATTTTTTAATTCTTGACTCACGAGAAATATTTTAAAGACTTAACTTCATCTCAGTTATTGACAGCACAAAGCCTGCTTTTATGTAAGCTTTTATTGCCGGCGTATTATCGGAGTAAACGTCGAGATATAGGTCGTTCGCACCTTTATCTAGGCTCCAGGAGATCAACCGATCAACAATTTCCTTATTCAAACCGTGTCCACGATACTTAGGAGATACATACATAAACCCTAGATATGAGTCGATAGAATGACTAAGCGACGGTTTAGAGTTTCGAATTTTGGCATAACCAGTAGCGACTATCTCGCCTTCGACTTCGGCAACTAACATCAACGCTTGATCACTGGTGATTAAAGATTCGATGTCGTAGTAGTATGCCCCGATAGCTTTAATCGACGAATTGAAAGGGCGCTCGGCTTCAACGACTTTTTGTTCTAAACACCTAAGCTGTTCTAACTCGTCTATCCTAGCCGCTCTAAATTTCATTTCGAATCATTTTGCTTAATTGATACGTCTCTTAGTAAGATTAGTCGAAGTCAACAAGGGGAAAGCCAGCGCTTACGCGGCTGGCTATCGTACTAATCATCTCATCTCAAGTAATGAATAATATCGTTGGATTCATACATCCATTCGACGTTCCCATTTTCTTGTTCAATGCGTAAACACGGCACCTGGGTTTTACCACCGCCCTGTGCTAAGGCTTGAGCATGTTCTTTATGTGACGTACTGCGTAACTCTATGCCGTGATCTTTACCGCGCAAAAACATCAGTACTTTCTGACAAAAAAAACAGTATTTGCTGTAATAAAGCGAGAGTTCAGGAGCCATTACTCAGACACACTCTTAGTCGTCGACTGAGTGACCACTTCGATCAATTCAACTTCAAAAATCAGCGCTTGGTTAGGTCCAATACTAGCAGGAGCTTGTTCACCATAAGCGATGTTAGACGGAATGGTAAAACGATACTGCGCGCCTTCTTTCATTAATTGCAAGCCTTCACTAAAGCCAGGGATTACTCCGGATACGCCAAAATCAGCAGGCGCGCCACGATCGTAAGAGCTATCAAACTTAGTGCCGTCAATCAATGTGCCCGTATAGTGGACTTTAACCGTGTCGGTCGCCGTTGGGGTTTTTCCCTTGCCTTCGCGAAGTACTTCATACTGTAAGCCGCTCGCCGAGGTTGTCACGCCAGAGAGGCTAGCGTTCTTAGCTAAGTAAGCATCGCCCTCAGCTTTATTTTGGTCTAATTGCGCTTGATACTTCGACTGCTGCTTTTGTTGATAGCTAATCTGCGCGGTTTGCATTTCTTCGAGACTCAATCGAGGCTCTTTACCGGCAAACACGTCTCTAAACGCGGCAAACATCGCCTCAGCGTCAATATCTTCCTGCAAGTTTTGACGCCTCATATCAGTCGCTATTTGCGCGCCGAAGGTATAACCCAATTTAGCGGTGTCACTGGACAGGTCCACTTCTTTAGCATCGGCTGCCTCAGCAACATTCTCAGGGGTAGAAACCGTCGCAAAATAGGCGCCCGCTCCAATAACAGCAATGCCCGCTGCGATTAAAATACTCTTGGTTAAACTCATTGTTATCAGTCTCCTATCTCTTGATCGAGAAGTTTTTGGGTAATTTTCAATACGATGTTAATTATTCGAGGCTTGTTAGCCATCAAACAACTGTTTTTCTTCAATTTCTGTGCCGAACAGTTCAATAAAGTCCTCTAATGGCATAACGGTTTGCGCTTTACTGCCAAAACGGCGTACTGCGACTGAACCTTCTTCGGCTTCGCGTTTACCAATACACAAAATCGCGGGAATTTTCTGTAGGCTATGTTCACGAACTTTGTAGCCGATTTTCTCATTACGCAAATCCACTTCGGCACGCATGCCGGCGTTTCGAAGCGCCGAGGCAACCTCTTCGGCATAATCATTGGCATCGGTTACAATGGTCGCGACCACGACTTGCTGTGGCGACAACCAAGCAGGCAGCGCACCGGCATGCTGTTCGATCAAGATACCCAGAAAACGTTCAATAGACCCGAGAATAGCTCTATGAACCATTACCGGAACTTGCTTGCTGCCGTCTTCGGCGATGTATTCTGCGCCGAGGCGACCCGGCATCGAAAAATCCACCTGTACCGTTCCACACTGCCACACTCGGCCAATGCAATCTTTGAGTGAAAACTCAATCTTAGGACCGTAAAACGCGCCTTCACCAGGCTGTAGTTCCCAATCAAGATTGTTCTCATTAAGCGCTTGCTCGAGCGCCAATTCGGCACGGTCCCAATCGCCATCACTGCCGACACGCTGCTCGGGTCGAGTTGATAACTTGTAAATAACTTCGTCAAAACCAAAATCGGCATAAACTGAATGAAGGAAATCGATAAACTCTTTTACTTCACTTTGTATCTGTTCTTCGGTGCAAAATATATGCGCATCGTCTTGCACGAAACTTCTAACCCGCATAATACCGTGAAGTGAGCCCGACATTTCATTACGATGACATGAACCAAATT
>CAYQVT010000143.1:1318-9345 GCA_964420885.1 uncultured Gammaproteobacteria bacterium | reverse complement strand
TGACGCGATGCATTCAGCAGCGACAAACCTCAGCTATTATCATACGTTTACCGGCATGTCGAACGTTCCGCAAATCGAGCTCGCCGAGCGTTTACTTAAGCTTGCGCCGGACAATATGTCTAAGGTATTTTTTGCCAGCGGTGGTTCTGATGGCAATGACAGTTTAATGAAGATTGTTTGGTACTATCACAATTTGATTGGTAAGCCTGAAAAGAAAAAAATAATCTCCCGTTGGCAAGCCTATCACGGTACCTCGATCGCAACCGCGAGCTTAACTGGCCTGCCCTCATTTCATAAAGACTTTGATTTACCGATAGAAGGAGTGCTGCATACCGAGTCTCCGGATTACTTTCGTCATGGACTGAACGGCGAAAGTGAATTGGAATTTTCCAAGCGTCGTGCCAAACAACTCGAAAACCTAATCCTCGAACAGGGTCCCGACACCGTGGCGGCATTCATCGCCGAGCCTGTAATGGGTGCTGGTGGCGTAATCACACCACCAGAAGGCTACTTCGCTGAAATACAAAAAATCACCAAAAAATACGATATTTTGTTTATTGCCGACGAAGTTGTCTGTGGCTTTGGCCGATTGGGAACTTGGTTTGGAAGTGAAGTCTATGATATTGAGCCAGACATGATGACCACGGCCAAAGCACTCACAAGTGGGTATTTCCCTCTGTCGGCGTCGTTCATTACGGAAGATATTTGGGATGTGGTTAAGCAAGGTTCAGCCAAATACGGCAGTTTCGCTCATGGATATACCTACGCGGGTCACCCAATTGGCGCAGCGGTGGCGATGGCAAATTTGGATATCATAGAGAATGAGTCACTAGTGGATAAATCAGCCGATGTCGGCCAGTATTTTCACAAAACATTGGCCGACAGGTTCGCTAATGACAATTTTGTTGGTCAAATAAGAGGCCAAGGGATGATTGCCGCCGTGCAATTGATGTCGGACGCTGAAAACAAGGTGTTTCTTGATCCGAGCTTGAAGACCGCAGGTAAAGTCACGGCTAAATGCTACGACAACGGCCTCATCGCTCGGCCGCTACCATCGGTTGATTCGGTCGCTTTCTCTCCGCCCTTGGTGACGACCAAGAGCGAGGTCGATCAAATCGTTGATATTTTTGAGTCGTCAGTAAGATCCTTACTGGACTAGTCTGACTAAACAGAATGCCAAATTTCCGACAATCGTTTTCGCGAGTTTGGTATTTCGTTATTACGTTGTTCAACGTCGAGGCTAGCTAAATCAGCGAGCTTACCAATGGTAAAGCCCATTAATACTTCCGATTGATTGGTGTCTAGTTTTAAATACTCGGCCGCTTCTGATGCTTTAATGCCACCCATGCCATGTGTATACAAGCCCTCCATTCGAGCTTGCAGCGTCATTGCCATCCACGCAGCACCACTATCAAAACCTGAGTAGGTATTGGGTTTACCGTTGTGCTCAAAATTTCGCTCGCCGATCAAAAACCCTATGACGGCGGTATCTTTTGCCCACCCTTGGTTACCTTCCACCAATAAGTTCAAGAAGTCGTCAAAGGTCTCATTTGTCGACGTATAAAAACGCCAAGGCTGTGCATTGAAACATGACGGTGCCCAACGTGCAGCTTCCATTATGCGTTGTAGCGTTGTTTCATCGATTGATGATTTTTCAAATGCTCTAGGTGACCAGCGCTGGGTGAATAATTCGTCCACCCCATTATTATTACTTCGCGCACTAAAATCGATTACTTGTTTGCTCACTTGACTCTCACTAATTGAATACTATGAACCGAGTTCATCGAACTCGGATGTCTAATCTTAAGTTTCCAATTTAGCTTTTTCGTAGCTCGCACGCAATCGAATTGAATTTCCGGCACTGCGAATTCCATTCCAAATTTTGTCGCCCAAAATCAACATAGCCGGCACTAAAAACAGCGTCACGAAGAATGCCACAAGAAGACCAAATGCCAAAGATAGTACCGTTGGTTTCAAGAATGCCGATTGACTTGACTGCTCTAGCATCAATGGTACGAGCCCGATAAAGGTGGTGATAGAGGTAATTAAAATAGGACGAAAACGTGATCGGCCGGCCTTAAATATTGACTCGGCAACCGTCATTCCTCGGCTCAAATTAACTTTGTACGAATCGACCAGCACCAGATTATCATTGATGACCACTCCGCAAGCAGCAATCACTCCAAAATAGCTGAACAAGGAGATTGAAACGTCAAATAGCAAATGTCCAATTATCGCCCCGACAAAAGCAAAGGGTAGCGCCATCAAAATCACCATTGGCTGAAAGTAGCTCTTGAACGCCATGGCCAATAAGAAATAGATTGCACCCAACGCAATCAGCAACAATCCGGCAATTTCGGCACCGAATTCGGCTTCCGCAACTTGTTCTCCGACCGCCGCTCGAGTTAACCCCGGGTACTTCTGTTCTAGCTTGGGAAAGAAATTATCGTTTAGATCTTTCATTACTTCGTCTAATACCGGCTCTTTTAAGTACGCTTGTACCCTACCTGCTCGTAGCCCATCCCAATGACGAATTTCCTTTAGTCCTGGCCCATAAGAAATATCAACGATGGAGGTAAGAGGCACTTGCCTGCCATCATCAGTGCGAACTCTAAAATGCTTTAGACTCTCCAAAGAATTGCGGCTCTCCAATGGATAGCGAACCATTACTTTAACGTCTTGAGCCGCGCGTGGTAAACGCTGAACTTCGTCACCAAAGTAGGCTTGACGAACTTGTTGCATAACTTGATTTAGAGTAATACCCACTTGTTCGGCGCCGGGTTTCAAATCGAACCTTAACTCCTCGCTGGCACTGTCCAAATTATTAGATACATCATACAACGAGCTGTATTCTCGTAATTTCTCGGTGATTTCATCGACCGCAAGTTGTAATTGATCAAGGTTAGGATGGCGTACGGAAATATCCATGTCAGCACCATCACTGTCGACGTTGTAACCAACAGAGACGCTTTTGGCTTCAGGAATTGGTCCGATTCGCTCACGTAAATCTATACCAACTTCTTTCGCGGTTAATGCTCTGGTTTCCGCTGGGGCAAGTCTCATTATCGCAATCACACTGTCTTTGCGAGAGCGCGTGTACCAATTTTCAATCACAGCGCTTTTGCCGCTCTCTCCCGCCTTTTCCTCAACATCGGCGATCAACGCTTCTTGTGCGCGTTGAAGTTGCGCTAGAATTTCTAACGCCCTTTCATAAGTCGTGCCTTCACGAAGTTGAATATCGACATTTACTTGGCTGGCTTCTATCTCGGGGTTGAATGAGGTTCTCACGTAGCCACCACCGAAAATACCAAAGGCGGCAACAGAAAACACCGCTAAAAATATGACGATGGTTATGCCAGGAGCCTTAATTACTTTCTGTAAGAACGCGCCATACTTAACTTCGCCAAACCAAACAATACTCTCTGAAATTCGGTTTTGGAAACGCGCGATGCGGCTGGTTGGCTTCACAGGTTTAATATTCGATAGGTGAGCCGGTAAAATAAGCAAAGACTCAATCAGTGAAAATATCAATGCTAAAATGACCACCCAGCTAATTTGGCGCGTGTATTCGGAGGTAATACCACTGACAAACAACCAAGGAAGAAATGCAATAATAGTTGTTAAAACACCGAATATAACCGGTTTGGAAACTCTATACGCACCGCCAGCGGCGCCATTCAAACCAGTATTACCGCCTTCTACTTCCGTATGAATACGCTCACCAATGATAATGGCGTCATCCACCACAATACCCAGTACTAGTAAAAACGCGAAGGTCGATAACATGTTCAGTGAAATACCCAAAACAGGCATAAACACGAATGTTCCTGCGTAGGCAGTGGCAACCCCAGCCGATACCCAAAATGCCACAACCGGTCGTAGAGTTAGAAACAATACGATAAATACCAAAATGAGCCCAGAAAAGGCCGCCGAGCCAATGCTCGACATACGCGATTCGAAATCTACCGCGGCGTCGGTCCATAAGGTCAAACTAAGGCCCTCAGGCAACGTCTTTCGACGCTCTTCTATCCATTCGTTGACTGATTCAGACATTAAAACGACGTCCATCACCTCACTCGACATGACTTGAATCAGAACCGCCGGTTCACCATTGAGGGTCGCTAAAATCTCATTTTCTTCAAATCCGTCAATAACCCTAGCCAGGTCACCCACCGTGATGACTCCCCCTTCGGGAAGCTGGCGTACGACAATACTTGAGAAATCAACTTCCGTATCGGCCAAATTATCGGTGCGTAAGGTATAAGCCCCGCCTGAAGTTTGTACGTTACCCGCCGATAAATTAATTGACGCACCTCTAATCGCGCGACTGATCTCATCTATCGAAATACGGTATCGGCGCAAAGCGCTCTCACTGACTTCGATCGATATCTCTTCTTCGCGGGTTCCAAAGGTTTCCACAATGGACACACCTTTAAGCTGGGCGACTTCGCGGCGTAGTTCATCGGCTAATCGTTTTAGGGTACGCTCATCGGCGTCGCCATGAATCGCCACTCGTATGGTTTCATTTCGATTTTGCCATTGACTAATACGCGGTTGTTCGATGCCTGGCGGCAAACTGGAAATTCCTTGCACACGACTTGTTACGTCGTCCATCACTGCCGCAAAATTTGAAGTATTTTGGGCCATGATAAAGACCCCACCCCAACCTTCTCGCGACTCAGAACGGACCCAGTCCAAGTTTTCTAGATCTTTAAGAGATTCCTCGATTCGCGAGACAACCTGCTGTTCAACATCTTTGGGGCTGGCACCAGGCCAGGTCACCACCACCTGCATTCCGGGAAAAGGTATGGTCGGAAATATTTCCTTTTCTAGTTTAAAAAAGCCAACAATGCCTGCGATTAAAATCGCGATCATGAGTAAATTTGCGGCGACGTGATTATCGGCCCACCATCTGATTATGCCTTTCATTTCTAGCTCCTCTATATGGTTTGATTAGCCTTGTTCCGCGACTGTTTGGTCGGCGTCGTTGGCTCCGCCTTCAGGAGCAGTTGGTGAAACGAGTTCTTCTGGTAGCGACGCTTCAACCTCAGATTCTTGCGGCTTAGGCGCGTCAATTCCTTGAGTTTCAGGTTCAAGTGAACTGAGCGCTTGTGGCAACTTTATCGGCATGCCCTCGTAGGCTCCCGGGACAGGTGAAGTGATAACACTGTCTCCTAGTTTTAAGTCTGATCGTTCATCCTCTGAAAGAATTACCATTTCTCTAGAGGTGTACACCGTCTTCACATTCTTAAGTCGTAATTTATCATCTTGATAGACGTAAACCTGATTGCCATTTCGCAAGGCAGTTCTCGGAATTTCGATACCCACTAATTTTTGCGGTGACGAAAGTTGTACATCAACGAACAAACCAGGCACCAATGGAACCGTTTGCTTTGGCTGTTGTTCAAATGGTTGATCAACAACAACGGTAGCAAATAGCAGTCGTGTGGTACTGTCGATGCTGGCATCAACACTTCTTACGAAACCTTGCCACACCTGTTGTTCAGTACCAAACAACATGGTGACCGCAGCCGGTAAACCGTCAGTACCTTCATCACGAGCCGAATATCCTAAGTTCAAACCTAACTCACTAATTTGCACATCGGTCATCGGAATGCGAACTTCCATAGTCTGTGTCGCAAATACTCTGCCAATACTCGAACCACGCGACATAAACTGACCCAGTTCAGCCGATTTGGACATAATACGACCGTCGAAAGGTGCACTGATTTTAGTTCGATTATAATTCAATCTCGCAGCTGCCAACTCCGCTTTGGCCGCATCTAAACGCGCTTTTGCTCGATCTATCTGCGGTTTATTCAATCGCAATGGATTAGCTTCTTCAATCGGCTTGCCCTGTAATTCTTCCCATTCGCGTTTATTAGTCGCTGCGGTCGCCAATTCGACGTCTAGATCCACTTCAGCCGACGCTACCGATGCCTGAGCCGATTTGAGTGCGACGATGTAATCAGAATCATCAATTTCGAGCAATGTCTCGCCAGCTTTAAACGCACCGCCTTCGATGAATTTATCCGATACTTTAGTCACCTTGCCGGTGACTTGAGTAACTAGCTCGATATCAGTTTTAGCGCGAACCTCGCCTTGAAACGTTGAAAATACCACCTGTTCTTTGTGTATTGCTGGCGCAGTACGCACAACCAGTGGCGGCTGGGCAGTTTCTTCTTTCTCTGTTTTGGGTTTTAAGACCTTCAGAGCCGCGATTATTACGACTGCAAATACGATGATACCCACACCTAAAAAGAAAGGCTTAAATCTTGCAAGTTCCATTGTCTATTCCTAAATTAGTTTTAGCAAAGCACCGTGTCTATAATGACCCATAAGTCAATCAAATTGCTAGACGCTTGACTATTATTAAGAGAAAAAGATAGTTAAATAACCATCTTGGTCTCACTCTTACGCTTTTAGATGCAATTAGAACTCGTTTGGATTCAAATTAGTTAATTAATTTTTAGACTGTAATATTTGCCAATTCACTTCTGCCTCACCCAAATCACATGTGACATAAGCCGACTGCCCAGTAATGGTCACAGACAAGTCCATGGTCCTTGCTAACAGTGTTGAAAGCTCTGTAATCTCAGAATGATTCATTTGAATAATGTCAGCATTCAAAGTTCTAAATTTCGACTCAACTTGGGCCCACCAAATATCTGATTTCGAATTAAAACTATACACCCGCACCTGCTCAGCTTGCCTAACCGCCTTTTTAACACGTTCGTAAGACGGTTCACCAACATCAATCCAGAGCTTTGTTTGCTGATCCATAGTTCGGACCCAGATATCAGGCTCGTCGACATCACTCAAACCTTTTGCAAACGCTAAATCTTGCTGGGCGTTTATGCAATACGCCATCACCCTCGCCATCATACGTTCTGGTACTTCAGATGGGTGCAAAGCGACCGTTAGATTGAGTGCGTCATAGTGGTTGCGTTCGAGGTCAGAGAGTGCAATCCTCAGTTTATAGATCGTTGGTTTTGTAGCCACGTGAGGCGTCCTGAGCAAGTGTGTTTGGGAATTCGCTTTATAACCCGAATTAGTGCCAAGTGCGAACTATTAACCACCAGGGCAGCACAAAAGATAATACGAGGAAAATCATGACCATAGGTATTGGCGGCAGTGATGCCAAAACAGAATTAGCATTATTAAGCGATATGACGATGGGCCTGGAGCCGATAGCTAACTCCGAGTTCGAAAGCCGTATCGCTAAGGCAACAACTTTAATGAGTGAAAACGGGCTCGACGCAGTGTATTTAAATGCAGGCACTAATCTCTATTACTTTACTGGCACTCGTTGGGGCGCTAGCGAACGAATGGTAGGCGCAGTATTATCAAATAAAGGTGACCTTCAATACATCGCACCTCATTTCGAAATCGCTACAATTAATGGCTACAAGCTGATCGAAGGCCAAGTAAACGGCTGGCACGAACATGAGAGCCCATACCAATTGTTCGGGCGGGTCCTCGACAATATGAGCATTAGTGGAGGAACCATTGGTCTTGATGAGTCATGTTCATTTTTCATAAGTGACGGTTTGGCGCAAGCGCTACCATCAACGAAATTTGTCAATGCTAATTGCGTAACTGCCGCCTGCCGCATGGTTAAGTCAAACCATGAGCTTGCCTTGCTACAACGTGCTAAGAGCATGACTTTGGAAGTGCATAAAAGCGCTGCCAAAATACTGCGTGAGGGTATTTCAACACAAGAAGTTACACAATTTATCGACGACGCCCACCGTGCCGTTGGCGCCGCTAAAGGCTCTTATTTTTGTATTGTATTATTTGGTGAAGACACCGCTTACCCACACGGCGTCAGCAATCCTAAATCTCTAGAAAACAATGATATGGTCTTGATAGATACGGGCTGCCAAGTTCAGGGTTATAACTCAGACATAACTCGCAGTTATGTATTTGGACAAGCAACAGAGCGAGACAGAGAAGTCTGGAATCACGAAAAGAACAGCCAGGCGGCGGGGTTTAAAGCAGCCCAACTAGGTCATACCTGCGGATCT
>CAYQVT010000143.1:0-1308 GCA_964420885.1 uncultured Gammaproteobacteria bacterium | reverse complement strand
TGATGATGCAGCAAGAGCCTACTTAATAGAACAGGGCTATGGGCCTGGCTACGCCACGCCTGGCTTACCACATCGAACTGGGCACGGTATCGGTCTGGACATTCACGAATGGCCTTATTTAGTTTCAAGCGATACCACTCCACTGGATGTAGGTATGTGCTTCAGCAATGAACCAATGATCAGTATACCCGGCGAATTTGGTATTCGTTTGGAAGACCATTTTTATATGACATCACAGGGCCCTCGATGGTTTACTGAGCCCTCTTTTTCTATTGACGACCCATTTGGATACAATACGAAACACGATGAAGCTTAATTGGAACACCAGTGCTTTCGAGCAACTAGATACGCGAACGCTTTTTGAAATATTAAAGCTTAGACAATCTGTATTTGTTGTCGAACAAGAATGCGCCTACCCTGACATTGACGATATCGACCTTGAAGCGATGCATTTATGTGGATGGAACGGTTCACAATTATTAGCCTATGCTCGCTTAATTAGGCCAGGAGTGAGTTATCCGCAGGCCTCCATTGGGCGCGTGGTTGTTTCCCCCACCGCGCGCGGCTCGCAGCTTGGTCGGGTATTAATGATTGAGGCCCTTCGCCAAACTGACATTTTGTACCCAACACAAGCGATCAAGATAGGTGCGCAAGAAAGACTAGAAAAATTTTATACCGATCTTGGGTTCGAGCGTATTTCGGAAATGTATCTAGAGGATGGCATTCCCCACATTCACATGATACGTGACTGATGATTCACTACTGTATAAGCAAGGCCACCGTTTACATCACGCTAAAATAAACGCACTAGCAACAAAATAAAAAAATGGATTAGTCAGCTTGGAACACCTCATTGATCCATGAGCCAATGGCCTTGATTTGCTCCATAGATACTTGATGCTCCATCGGATAGGTTTGCCAGGTCACCGAATACCCTAAGCCACGCAGTAACTCGACGCTTCGCTTACCCATGGAGAGCGGTACCACGGCGTCATAGCTACCATGGCTTGCAAAAATGGGTGTATCAAGATTCACTCCGCTTTGTTGGCTTTGAGTGTCTTGATCAAAGGGTAAATAAGTCGATAAGGTTAGTAGGCCACCTAGCTTTCGTTTACTTCGTACTCCGGTAAAGTAGGTGACCGCCCCACCTTGAGAAAACCCTGCGAGAATTATATTTTCGCTGCCGATACCTTGTTCTATTTGAGACTCAATTAAACCACTCAGCATTTCGTGAGATTCTGCCATACCAACGGCGTCCTGCTTGTCTTCGATGCTAGTTCCTCTAATGTCGTACCAGCCTGGCATTCG
>CAYQVT010000142.1:0-9348 GCA_964420885.1 uncultured Gammaproteobacteria bacterium | reverse complement strand
TGTCGCCGACCCGATAAAACGCTTCTTGAAAATTCAGGCGTCTATGGTCGCTGGTAAAGAACTTTTTAAAGGTATGAAACCGAATGAAGCAGCCTTGATGCTACAACTCATTCAAGCACCGGGTTTATTTTTGCTGCCATTGGGCTTAATGAGTAAATTGCCTCCGTTTAATACCGTTATTTCTAATGTTCCTGGACCTCGTAAAACGATGTACTGGGACGGTGCACGACTAGACGGAATCTATCCAGCGTCTATTGTTGCGGAAGGGGTGGCGTTGAATATTACGCTGGTTTCTTATGATCAAAATGTTGATTTTGGGATCACAGCTTGTCGCCGCTCTATGCCACAAGTGCAGAGATTAATCGACTATATGGAGCAGTCTTTGGTTGAGCTAGAGCAAGCCGCTGGGCTGGTTAAACCGAAACCCGCGGTTGTGAAAAAACGATCTGCGAGTAAAAAGAAAAGCACTAAAAAAGTGGCCAAAAAAACCACTAAGAAGAAAACTAAAAAGGTGACTAAGAAATAGTTTTTTCTATTGAGTTGGCCTTTATTCAGGCACCCATATTTGGGTCAGACAAAAGAAGCTTATGCAGCCTTTTACTTCTAGGGTGCCGTTTTCCAGTTTTTTCATTCGAGATGCATAGGTCTTGTCTTTACCAGGATCGTAGATGGTACCGCCGCGCCAGTCGTTTTTCTTTCGCTCAAAGCCCTTTACAATTTCTAAGCCCAGTATCGGTTCGCCGGCTTTGGATTTAAGCTCCTCGGCGGTTAGTCCATCTTCTATAGTATCTGGGTTAACCCAAACGATCTTTCCACATGGGCCGCCATCCCCACAGTCGCTTATTTGTATTTTTGAGCCTTTGTCTTTGGTATAGAAGGTGCCAAAGACATCGTGAGAATCAGCCTTAGCGCTGAGCGAAGTAAGTAATAAAATACACGCAAAGAGCCCCCTAGTAAGTGTCTGGCTTTTCATGATGCTCTCGATTAATTGGTTGAAGGAAATTGCATTTCCGAGTTTAACGGAAAACCAAAGGCGTGTTCTGGTGACATGTAGAGATGTTCATGCGTCGGAATTGCCCATATGCAATGACTATTATACAGCGGCTGGCGGCATCAATTAATGTGTGAGGTCGCTATGCTGATATTTGAGACTTATCAGACGTGAGAATTATTAAACGCAATTCTCATAAGGAAAGGTAAACGTCACTCGGTCAGTTATTGGCGTTTACCTTAATACTCCTGATAATCTATTCCTCGGCTGCCATTTTGTTATTGCGAGCTTCGGCTTCCGCCCAATCTTTGGGCAGCGTTTTCGAAGCCCAGAAAAAGGCGATGATTGAAATAACAAAGGGCACTACTAAGGAGGTGATCGAGAGTCTTAGGGCATGCACTTCGCCGTATTGCTCGGTTAAGGCTGAGCTCATAAGCCCGACGTAGGTAGGCCCGCCGCCAAGAGCGATTAGGTTTAGGATTAAGAAAAACAGCGCCGTTGACATGGCCCGCATGTTGATCGGGGCGAGGGTTTGCGCAGCAGCAAAACTGGGCCCTAAATATACGCCTGCTGAGATCAGGTAAACAGTTACTAGGGCTAGGTGTAGATAGATATTTTGCACCCAAAATGCGGTCATCAATGCTGGCACACCGACAATCAATGCCGCTCCAGGAACCCAGCCATAAGCACTGATATTCTTCTTAGCCAACTTTTCAGTAATTACCGCTCCATAATACGTACCAGCGCCGTATCCAATAAGGTGTATGAAGCCGAGCATTAACATCAATTTGCGAAACTGTCCGTTGCCTGCACCCGGAGTGTATTCAGGCTGAAAGCGTACGATATAATCGACTCCCCAATTGGCAATCGCGTATCCGCCAAAGCTGACCCACGCGATACCCATGCACATGGCCCACCAGCTGGGTATTTTGGAGAGTGTTTTGATTGATTCGCCAATGCCCACCGGTTGTAAGACAATGTTTTCGCCTTCCATTTGGCCACGCTTTGGTTCGCGTACCACCATCGCGATAATCAAGGACAAGATGATTCCCGCAACGCCCAAGGAAATGAGCGTTCCTCGCCACCCTAGGGTTTCGACAAGGATGCCCGCTAGGATAAAGGAGAAGGCGATGCCTATTGGTACGCCTAATGAATACACGCCAAGCGCACTGGCTCGTTGCTCCTTTGGATATAAATCTGAAATAATCGAGTGTGATGGGGGGGATCCACCGGCCTCACCCACTCCAACCCCGGTTCGGGCAAGTAGCATGGTTAAGAAGCTGTTCGCCATGCCCGTGAAGGCGGTAAATAGACTCCATAAAAAGACCGACACACTGATGATTTTGGCGCGGTTGTAACGATCTGCTAACCAAGCGATCGGGATGCCCACTGTTGTATAGAGCAACGCAAAGCCAAACCCTTTTAAGAGCCCGAGCTGCCAGTCTGCGAATCCCAAATCCGCTTTAATACTCGGAGATAGAGCGCCCATAATCTGGCGATCAATAAAGCTAAAAATGTAAGCTAGGGTTAATAACCATAACACCAAGGTGCGATAATTATTGGTTTCGGCCATCTTTGGTTGGCTCATAGAGTCTCCTCTCCTTCATTATTTATCTGTATGTCAGACATTTTGTATGTCAAATTATAATTATTTTGTACTTCCTATTTAGTGCTTGAGAATATCAGGTCTGCGATAACGATGAGTGATTTTGTGGAATTGGAAGATCCTCTATCAATCTAGGTCAGACAAATTCGGTGGCCGAGCTAGCTACCAGCACTATGGGTACGTACTGAAGCCAACGATTTATTGGCCGCTGAGTTCCGATTGCAAAGATTGAAGATCATGAACTACATACAATTTGCCTTTCTTCGAAACGATGCCTTGACGAGACCAAGACTTAAAGATCATATTGACTCGCTGCCGTGAGCCTCCGCTCATTCTCGCGATGTCGGCTTGGCTGAATTCCAGTGGTAGTACTAGACCGTCTTCGCTCGGCTCACCAAACAGATCTATCAAGTGTAATATGCGTGCGGCTACTCTTGCTCTGAGCGTATTAAACAGCAGCATCTTTACTAGTTTATACATTAGCTGAGTACGTTTGAGCATGTCCTGCAAAACATTTTTGTAAAACAACGCGCCGTTGTCCAAGGTGGTATCGATGCGATTGATTGGAATCGCGAGTATCTGACAATCGCTATTCGCAGCCGCTTCCAACGGCATCACTGATTCATCGACAAGTGCAGCTTCGCCGAACCAACTCCCTGTTTCCCAAATAGCCAGTGGAAACTTATCACCTTCGTCTCCGACAATTGATACTTTTATGAGGCCGCTGATTATACAGAACAGATTTTCTTGTGTGTCGCCTACTTGATAGATCGAGTCCCCGGCAGCGTAGTTAATGATTTCTGCGTGCTCCAAGAGCTTGGTGATTTCAGCATCGCTTAGTCCGAGAAGCCAGCCTTTCTGCGAAGCGATGTATAATACATGTTCGTTTTTAGTATTACTCGTCATGATTTAGGCCATCAATTTTTGTCGTGAATCTACTACGAGAAAGTCGGGTTACAAGAGCATTATTGCATACGCAGGCGTCACCGTTACAGTTTCCGTATAGGCTCTGCACTTACGGCGTATTACTTCTGATCTTGGTTTTATCTATCTTTGCCAGGAATTTCTCTCAAACAAGCTGAGTAATTCTTCATTTTAGCCTATATCTAGAAAGTATCATCAGCTAGGTCGGCGCTTTGGTGTAAATTTGAGTTGTGCCGAAACGGCTAATCGATTAGAAAAATACGCGTCCTTGCGCATTCTCAGGGAAGAGGAAAGGGCGTATTACAAGCCAAGGTCACTCAGGCCAGGGTGATCATCTGGGCGTCTACCCAGTGGCCAATGGAATTTACGCTCTGATTCATCGATCACTAAGTCATTTATGCTCGCATGTCGATACTCCATCAAACCATGCTCATTAAATTGCCAATTCTCGTTGCCGTAGGAACGATAATGTTGACTTGAATCATCATGCCATTCGTATGCAAATCTCACGGCGATACGATTATCGGTAAACGCCCAAAGTTCTTTAATTAAGCGGTAGTCGAGTTCCTTTTGCCATTTTCTGGTAAGTAATGCATGCACTTCTCCACGGCCAACCGAGAACTCGTTGCGGTTTCTCCATTTTGTATCTTCGGTGTAAACCAGCACAATCTTATCGGGGGCGCGACTGTTCCAGGCGTCTTCAGCCATTCTGATTTTTTGAATGGCGGTTTCTTCCGTGAAAGGAGGTAGGGGGGGGCTTGGTGGTCATGTGGATCTCCGGATAGACAGTTTTTAAGTTTTAGTAGACAGACCTGTCTACATTGCGCTTTACTCTATCAATTGTAGACAGCTCTGTCTACAATTGAGCCATGCAAAATTTATCCGCTTCTATCGTTGAGACAACCCGTGCGCGCGACAAGATATTGTTCACCGCCCACGATATGTTTTATCGAGACGGCATTCGAGCGACGGGAATTGATCGTTTGATTGCACAATCTAATGTGACAAAAACCACATTTTATCGGCATTTTCCGAGCAAGAAGAATTTGATCATCGAATTCTTGGAACTACGCCACAAAAATTGGATCGATTGGTTTCGTACTCGATTGGCACATCACGGCAGCCGAGCGTCGTCGATTACTCGCTCGATTGAGGAATGGCTAATCAATGACAATTTTAGAGGATGCGCTTTTTTGAACAGCGTGGGTGAATTGGGAGCCGAGATACCAGAAGTGCTTGCAATCACGCAAGGTCATAAGCGTGAAGTTGTAGACACCATTAACTCAATTGTTGGGAACCATAAAAACGCTCGTGCGATTGCCGTGGCAATTGATGGCGCGATACTTAAAGCTCAATTTGATCAAAATACTGAGATAGCAGTCGAGGCACTCGACACGCTAATAAATTCACTTACAAAATAGCGGTATCATGCGTGTGAGAGTGCTTGCGCAACCTTCGACTGATTAGTTCTCTCTAATTGTTGTGAAATAAAATTTCCAGCGTCGACAATGGCATCTAAGTTCACACCTGTGCTGATGCCTAAGCCTTCGAGTAAGTACAGAACGTCTTCCGTAGCGACATTGCCTGAGGCGCCATTTGCATAAGGGCAACCACCTAAACCAGCCACTGAGCTGTCGATGGTGTTGACTCCAGCTTGCAGAGCGGCAACGACATTGGCAATCGCTTGGCCATAGGTGTCGTGACAATGAATTGCCAGGTTTTCTGCGTTAACCTGCATTTTCACCGATTCGATCATTGTTGTTATCTTGTTCGCAGTACCGACGCCGATCGTGTCACCTAAGGAAATCTCATAACACCCCATATCGAATAGCCGTTTAGTGACGTCGGCCACTTTTTCAGGGGCGACGTTACCGTCATAAGGGCAGGCGATTACGCAAGAGACATAGGCGCGAACACGGACATCATTCGCATGGGCTTTTTCGATCACTGGCTCAAATCGTGCGAGGCTCTCCTCGATGCTGCAGTTAATATTTTTTTGAGAAAATCCTTCTGAGGCCGCGGCAAATACAGCGATTTCATTGATCTGAGAATCGAGCGCGGCGTCTAAGCCTCGCAAGTTTGGTGTGAGAGCAGAGTAATTGATGCCAGATTCACGATCTATCCGGCTTAAAACTTCGCCGGAATTCGCCATTTGAGGCACCCATTTTGGTGATACAAAGCTACCCGCTTCAATATTCTTCAAACCGGATTTTGAAAGACGATTAATCAACTCTACTTTGTGTTCGACGGGTATAAGGTTCGCTTCGTTCTGAAGGCCGTCGCGCGGCCCCACTTCAAATATTGTTGCTGAACTCGGTAATGCTGTGTGTGTCATTCGTCATTCTCCGAGGAAAAACTCAAAAGTTCCGCTCCGCCGTCAACAAGATCGCCCTTGGTATAGAATAATTCGTTCACTAACCCGTTGCTTGGCGCACTAATAGAGTGCTGCATTTTCATCGCCTCCATAATGATCAAAGTGTCGCCTTCGGCGACGTTGTCGCCAGCCTGAACCAACACATCAACGATAGTTCCATTCATCGGCGCGTTAAAATGAGCGCTCGAAGCTGTCTCGGAGGCTTGGCCATAATCCGGGCTGGAAACATTGAACTTGACGCTTTGCCCTTGGTCAAACAAGGTATAACCGTCATTGTTATCTAAAATCGTGACGTCTTTTTTGTGACCATCGACAGTTGTGCTTAATTTGCCATCGCTTAACTCGCCTGCCACACAGACGGTGTTTTGCTCAAAGTTAACGCGATAACATTGCTGCTCGTATTCGTGTTCGATCTTAACCCGATGGTCTTCGCCACCGATATTGATGCTTATGATTTGAGAGTTAGATTGATTCAGGCGCCACGCGTTGATGCGAGTCCAAGGCGACTCCTTTCTAGCCTTATTTAGAATCAGAAATAAACTCATCGAAGTTATAAGAGACGAGAGATCTAAGCTTGGTGATGGGAACAAATCGTTCTGGTGTTTATCTATAAAGCCGGTGTCTAACTCGGCGTTTGCAAAAGCCTGGTGGCGAGCCAGAGTTTGAAGAAAGGTAATATTTGTGGTGATACCACTGATGTTGTATTCGCACAGCGCTGTTACTAATTTTGACAAGGCGCGCTCTCGTGTTTCTGCCCACACAATCAACTTGGATATCATCGGGTCGTAAAATGGACTTACTTCGTCGCCTTCGATTACGCCAGTGTCAACTCGTATCGCTGCGCTTGAGTTTGGCAAGCGTACGCCGACTAATTTACCGGACGTCGGAAGAAAATCATTCCCAGGGTCTTCAGCGTATATACGCGCTTCGAAGGCGTGACCGTTAATACTTAAATCGTTTTGTTGTGCCGGTAGTGGCTCACCAGATGCGACACGTAATTGCCATTCTACTAAATCTTCACCGCTGATCATTTCAGTTACAGGGTGTTCGACCTGAAGGCGCGTGTTCATTTCCATAAAATAGAAAGAACCGTCTTGGTCTAATAAGAATTCGACGGTACCAGCGCCCTCGTAGTTTATAGCGCGTGCTGCACGAACCGCCGCGTCTCCCATTTGTTGGCGAAGCTCCTCGGAAAAATTAGGCGCTGGGGCTTCTTCAATGACTTTTTGGTGACGCCGTTGAACCGTACAATCTCGTTCGAACAAGTGTAAGGCGTTTCCGTGTGAATCGCAGAATACTTGGAATTCTACGTGGCGAGGGGCGACCAGATATTTTTCAACCAGCATATCGTCATTGCCAAAGCTTGAGAGGGACTCACGCTTGGCCGCGTCCAATTCGCTATCAAATTCGGCCTCAGACCAGACTTGGCGCATACCCTTGCCGCCGCCGCCAGCCACGGCTTTAAGCAAAACTGGGTAGCCCATGGCGTTGGCTGCATCCTTAAGAAGTTGCGGATTTTGATCTTCGCCGTGATACCCCGGTACCAATGGAACACCAGCTTTTTCCATGATGGTTTTGGCGGCTGATTTTGAACCCATCGATTCTATTGCTTGAATCGGTGGCCCTATGAATACTAGGTCGTTATCGGCGCAGGCTTGTGCAAACTCGGCATTCTCAGACAAAAAGCCGTAACCTGGGTGGATCGCTTTTGCCCCCGTTTGCAGTGCTGCCTCAATGACTTTGTCAATCACCAAATACGACTCACTAGAGGCCGCTGGACCAATAAAAATTGCCTCATCAGCTAGGCGTACATGCAGCGCGTTTCGGTCGGCTTCCGAAAATACAGCGACGGTTTTGACTCCGAGTAGCTTTGCCGTCTTAATTACTCGACAAGCGATTTCACCACGATTGGCAATTAGTATTTTTTTAAACATAGCAGACCTTATTCTGAGTGTTTTTGCCAAGATGGCGCACGTTTTTCAAAAAAGGCCGACAAACCTTCTTGGCCTTCCTTGGACACTCGAAGGCTGGCAATGACTTCACTGGTATAGTCCATTAGATCATCGTCGATCTCTTGGTGCTCGACCTTACGGATTAATTGTTTTGAAGTTTTTACCGCGTTCGGGCTATTGGCAAGGATGGTGCCGATCAGTTTCTCAATAACAAAATCTAATTGCTCTGTATGCGCAACCTCACTGATCAACCCTAGAGCGAGTGCCTGGGCAGACGAAAAGCGCTCGGCTGTCAAAAAGTAGCGTCGAGACGCGCGTGAACCCATAGCGGCGACGACATAGGGTGAGATGGTGGCAGGGGCAATGCCCACCTTTACTTCACTCAAACAAAAGCTGGCTTCTTGGTTGGCTACCGCCATGTCGCAACAGCTCACTAAGCCCACCGCCCCACCAAAGGCGGCACCTTGGACGCGTGCAATGGTGGGCACCGACAAATTATTTAGAGTATTGAGCATTATTGCGAGGTTTTTGGCATCGGCACGGTTTTCTTCATGTGAATAATCGACCATTCGTTTCATCCAATTCAGGTCGCCTCCGGCCGAGAAATTTTTGCCATTAGCAGCCAGCACCATCAGTCTTGCTTTGTCATTGCGTTCAAGGCGGGTAAAAACCGCCGTTAGATCGGCAATAATGGTATCGTCAAAGGCATTGTGTTTATCGGCCCGGTTTAAAGTCACCGTGGCAACACCACGATTATCTATATCGAATAGTATTGAGTTGCTCATGATTACATCCTGAACACGCCATAGCGTGTGTCTTCGATTTCTTTATTTAGCGACGCGGATATCGCCAAACCCAATACGGTTCGGGTATCGGCTGGGTCAATTACGCCGTCGTCCCACAATCGAGCCGAGGCGTAGTAGGCGTGAGCTTGAGCATCGTATTCATCGATAATAGGTTGCTTAAACGCCGCTTCATCATCATCGCTCCAGTGTTCGCCAGAATTTTCTTTTTGCGCACGCTTTACCTGCGAAAGCACACCGGCGGCCTGTTCTCCACCCATCACCGAAATACGTGCGTTTGGCCACATGAAGAGAAAGTTTGGGTCGTAAGCGCGGCCACACATTCCATAATTGCCCGCGCCATAAGAGTTGCCGATCAGTATCGTGAATTTGGGTACTTTTGCACACGCAACAGCAGTGACCATTTTGGCGCCATGTTTGGCGATGCCTCCCGCTTCGTATTGCTTGCCGACCATAAAGCCAGTGATGTTTTGCAAGAACACTAAGGGAATTTTTCGTTGCGCACATAGCTCGACAAAATGAGCACCTTTCTGTGCGGCTTCGCTGAACAAGATACCGTTGTTGGCCACAATGCCTACTGGGAAGCCCATGACACGCGCAAAACCACACACAAGGGTGGTGCCAAACAAGGCCTTAAACTCGTCAAATTCTGAACCATCTACAATGCGTGCGATGACCTCTCGTGCATCAAACGGCTG
>CAYQVT010000141.1:0-9394 GCA_964420885.1 uncultured Gammaproteobacteria bacterium | reverse complement strand
TCGACCTTAAAAACCAAGCCTGCTTGATGGTTGGAGGCGGCTCAGTCGCACTACGAAAAATTCGCTTAATGATGTCTGCGGGCGCTAAGCTCACGGTGATCGCTCCTGAAATATGTTCTGATTTAAAATCAGAATTTGGCGATAAGATACACCATATAGCGCGCCCTTTTGAAGATAATGATATTGCAGATTACCGTTTAATTACGGCTGCCACCAATAGCGAAAAGGTAAATTCTCGTGTCTCTGAGTTAGCCCAAGCGGCGAACATACCTGTAAATGTCGTCGATCAACCTCAGCTCTGCAGCTTTATCACCCCCTCTATAGTGGATAGATCACCCGTAGTCGTTGCAATTTCAACCGGTGGCGATGCGCCAGTTTTAGCTCGGATGCTACGTGCAAAACTTGAAGTATTTATTCCTAGCGGTTACGGCCGTTTAGCAGAGACAATGGGGCGATACAGAGACGCCGTAAAAAAATCACTACCTGAGGAGCGTGATCGCCGACGATTTTGGGAGCAAGTAGTTCAAGGGCCAATCGCAGAATTGTTCTTCTCTGGTCGGCGATCAGCGGCTGAGCAACAATTACAACAACGTCTCGGCGAACCGCTAACAAGTGCTGATAAGAGCGGCGACGTCAGCTTAATCGGTGCTGGCCCCGGAGACCCAGACCTGTTGACCTTTCGAGCGCTTCGACTTATGCAACAAGCTGACGTGGTACTGTATGATCGTTTGGTCAGCAGTGATATTTTGGATTTATGCCGACGTGATGCCGATCGCATATACGTCGGCAAACGTCGCTCAGATCATGCCGTACCGCAAGAAGAAATTAACCAGCTTCTCGTCACCTTGGCACAACAAGGTAAAAGTGTTGTCAGATTAAAAGGCGGTGATCCTTTTATCTTTGGCCGCGGAGGCGAAGAAATTGAACTTTTGTCTCAATCTGATATATCGTTCCAGATTGTGCCCGGCATCACTGCGGCCAGCGGATGCGCAACCTATGCAGGAATCCCATTGACTCATAGGGACCACGCACAATCCTGTGTGTTCGTCACCGGGCACCTAAAAGATGGGACAGTTGATTTAAATTGGCCATTACTAGCCAACCCTAACCAAACGGTTGTGATATATATGGGTCTTGTGGGTTTGCCCCATATTTGCCAGAAATTAATCGAACACGGGGTCTCTTGTAATATGCCGATAGCGCTGATAGAACAAGGCACAACAGACAGGCAACGCGTTTACACTGGAGATTTACAGACCATGCCCAATATTATTATACATCAGGATGTTAAAGCTCCAACTCTGATAATAGTTGGTTCAGTGGTTTCCTTGCATAATGACTTAGCTTGGTTTAATAGTGAGCGATCTGAGAGTTAGATTGTCATCATGAGACACTCACCGACATCGACAATCACCTTACTAAGCATCGTCTGCACATGCGTGTACTCTCGCGTATCATTCTCGGCGCCGGTAATTCAAGTCTCGGGGGGTGCCGAGTCGAGCCGTTTTGTGGATGGGGTAAATATTACTGATAGACGGCCTGCCGTTAATTTAACCGCAGAAGTATCTTTTGATAATGGCGCATTCTCTGGTATTGATTGCTTTAAATCTGAGACATTGTTTTTTCGCAACGGCATCGATTCTGGCTGCAATCTTTACCTAGGTTACTTTGCACCTCTTAATAACGGTCAGGCGATCTCAGCAACGCTCTCGCGTGGCGAATATGCTAGGGCGCCGTCAACAGCTCGCCAATGGGACTACACCACTGCTGCGCTTAGCTGGCACGCAAACCGCTCACTGGTCATGACTGTTTCAGCGTCTGACAACTGGCTAGGGCGTGGCTATAGCGTTGTGAATTTGAATGCGGCCTACGAATACCAACTATCAGACCGCGTGTCCGCCGGCCTAGAAGCAAGTTATTTAGATTTTGAAGACACCGCACCGGTTTCTAGCACCCAATACGCACGTATGGGTTTACGTTATGTTAAAGGTCGATGGAGCAGCGATCTAAATCTCTATATAAGCGACAGCGATTTTAGTGTGATAACGCCATTCGAAGTTGAACAACCCGATTTTTCAGCACGTATTAGCTACCGCTTTTACTAACTAGAAAAAGGAAGTATCCAAGCAACTATTCAGAAACAACTAAATAACGATTGGTGAGTAGGGTGCGGCTTGTTTGTGGAGATTCATCAATAATTTGGTGAACCAAGTCGGTCGCTTTATTAATCTTTGAGAGTTCGGTCAAGTGGAACTTCGAAATGAGATCAATATCTTGAGATTGTTTACGCAAAGCGAGCAAGCCGCTGGTGTACGCGGTGGCAACCGAATGACCTTTCATGAAGTTATAACGATTTCCTGGAGACGCTACTACTCTGGCTCCTGGCGCGGTAAAAATATCTTGATATTGGCTATCAAGTTTTTCTGCCCTTACGATCAACACGCCTTCTTTACTTGAAGGAAAACGTGACTGCCCTGCTCGTTCAGGGTCAAAAGCCGCTACGATCAACGTGCCATTATCGATTACACGACTGACCAATTGATCCAATAATAAATCCTTGGGGCCGGATAAACTCAAATTTAAAATATCAGCTCCGCTTCGCGCTACCGCGTCTAATGCACGAGCCAAAGAAAGCGTATTACAATTAGTATTTCCATCTGTATTTTCCCAACAGCCTCTATATGCCAACAATTTCGCGCTTGGCGCAACGCCAGTAATACCCAGCTTACTATCACGCTGAGCAACCATGACTCCGGCGATCGCAGTACCATGCGCTTCACCGTTCAATGTCTTAGTTCCCGAGACAACAAAATCGTCACTCGACTCGATGGCAGGAGCAATATCTGGGTGCGTCTGATCAACCGCTGAGTCAATTATTGCGATCTTGACGCCGTCTCCATTGACAGAGCTTGGAATGATCGGGTTTGTGGATTCGATTCTCAAATCTTCATTGCCCACCCCTCCTGCACTCTCGCTAGATGCCGACAACAATTTAAATTCATTAGACGGTTGCACCCATTGCACGCCATCTAGTTTTTCAAGTGCGGCAATAGTCTCACTTTCATCATCATTAAACTCTACGATAAGGCAGTAGACACCGAGACTCTCGATCAACCATTGGTCCTTGAGCGCGAGATTATAATTTTTGGCCAGTCGGCCTCCAAACCTTTTGAGCTCCACCGCGTTTCGATAGTTACTACTGCCTCGATAACCAGTTCGTTGCCAACCTTGTAAACGTTTAGGTCTCGGGTCGTCTAGTACCACTACCCACTCTTCAGACACCTTAGCGTCACTCGAGTCCGCTTGGGCCCAAACCTGGCTTGGGCTAAGTACTAGGTAAACCAAAAATGCATAAACTACTTTATTCATGAGAATGACTCTTAGTTATTCAGCATCAAATGATACTAATTCTGCGACAACAATACGCTCATCTTTAAGCAAATCTGCAAGCTGAGTGATATTTACGGCGTGTTGAGAACTCACTAATGCGGTCTGCCCGACTGCACCTGACTCAATTGAACTTAATTGATAGCTCTCCAACACCTTAATTATTTCGGATGACGCAAGGTCATCTGAAAACTCCAATTTAATCATTCGCTGCTGTTCAACTAAGCTAGCAAAATCGACGTCAGCCGATGCGGCTTTATTGGATAATGTTGTAAAATTTGGCTCAGTGGTTTGATTAAAACCAACAAATCCGATCATCGCGATAAATACAAAACTAGCCGCTATATTAAATGGTTTCTGCCATCTCCACGATTGAACCACAATTACATTATCGGCGGAAGTAGAGTTAGAAGCATCATTAACAATTTGCTGCTCGTCTGTCTGACGTTCATCAAGTTCAATTCTTTCTAATAATGCGTCAAAATTTTCCATTGAAACAGGGCGAGAATCAACACCGCTTGCAGACTCTTCTAAGTTCCTACGCAGCTGCTGTTCCGCGAGGACTTCTCGCATCAAATCTGGATCCTGTTCGAGTGTTTTCTCAAAATTGTCTCGTACATCTTTCGACTGTTGACCAGCAACATAATCGAAAATCGCTAAATCTTTAATGATGGATGTTTCGTTTGTTGAGTTTTTCATAATAATACTCTATTCAATTTAGCTCACTGACTCCAGCTCAGTTTGCATTATATTTTTCAATTTTTGTCTTGCGTGGAATAATCTCGTTTTAACAGTATTCACTGGGCAATCCATCATGATTGCAATTTCAGCGATACTATTTCCATAAAAATACGCCATTTCTACAACCGTTCTATGATCATCTGATAACTCGGTTATGGCCGCTCTTAAAAGCTCTACAAGACCCGATTCTCCGTCATCAGCAACTTCTTCTAACTCGTAATCGACCGACACTGAAGTGTGTTTGGTTTCTTTACGAGAATGCGATAAACACGTTCGGTAGGCGATACCAAATATCCAAGTAGATACTTTGGAGTCCCCCCTGAACGTATCGGCCTTTTGCCAAAGTGTCATCATTACATCGTTATATACTTCATCAACCAACTTATCTTGATACAATTTTCGGCGTAAAAAACCGCCAAGGGAATGTCGATACCGTTCATATAATTCGGCTAATGCTTGCTTATCTCGCTTTTCAGCGATCAAAGTCAGAAGCTCTCGATCATCGATTGTGGTTATGTCTATCGGGGTAACCATCTCTTTGTACTTGTTAATAGTTGTTTCAATTATTAAAACTTAATCACTTAAACCAATCAAATTGTAATAATGCTTGCAGTGTTGATTCACTACCTAAGTGATCGACTTAAGACAAAAGGTTCAAATTTTTTAAAAAAACCTTAACAAAACATGGAAATAAATAAGGTTTTCTCGAATTTAAGAATTATTTACAACTCAATGAACCTTTTTCAGAGTAAGGCACACTAAGTAGAGAAGGCCTACTTTAGGCTGGGTTTATGCTCGGTAGCAGTAGAAAATTAGAACTATAGTGACGCTTGTAGCTTGTTTGCAGTGCAAGTTACAAGACACTGTAGAAATATCGGCGTTAGCGTTTCGGGAGCTGCCAATGATGCTTTTTTTCAAATACTGCTACCGAGCATTTTTTGGGCAAAGGAGTGTCCCAGCCGTTTAGGCCTCTCCGCAGCTACGCGAATTGTTCGCTGTATAGATTAATACCTTAGTGATAGCGTAACGACGAATTGTTGTTCTAAATCTAACCCAAGTTCAATTACTGCTTTATCTAGAACCTCTTACTTTTGCATACATAAAAAACAAAAAGCCCCGCTAATGCGAGGCTTTTCGAAAAACTTCAAATTGGTAAGACTTGTTTTGAAAGATTCTTCGTTAGAGAAGAAAATGCTGTCGGCCATGCCTTCGAATAGATGAAGCAGGCTATCAGTACAAACAGTCTGACCTGACGATGTTTAATGCTATTAAGCTGCTGCTTCCTCAGAAGCGACAATGCTTACATGTTTGCGATTTTTAGGCCCTTTCACTTCAAATTTCACTACGCCAGTTTTAAGCGCAAACAAGGTGTAGTCTTTACCCATGCCGACATCAGTACCTGGGTGAAAAGAGCTGCCGCGCTGACGAACTATGATAGTGCCAGCATTAATAAGTTGACCAGCGTATCGTTTCACGCCAAGACGTTTGGAGTTAGAATCGCGACCGTTCCGTGAACTGCCGCCTGCTTTCTTATGTGCCATTTTATCTTACCTTTAGTTAGCGTTTGAGTTAGCCTTTAGCCAATTCAGTTGCTTGTTTAACCCACTCGTCACGTTCAATACGACCTTTGAAATTTAATTCACCGTCGATACGCTCGATGTCGTCTGCTGTGAAGTCAGCAATTTGTTGGAACGTAGTAATGCCTAATCCTTCTAGTTTGCCAACAATCACTGGGCCTACACCAGAGATCTTGCTCAAGTCGTCTGCACCCTCAGCTTTCGCTGCTGAAGCTTGTTTCTTAGGAGCGTCAGTGTTGGCAGCCTTCGGCGCCGCTGCTTTTTTAGGTGCTGCTTTCTTAGCCGGCCCTTTACCACCAATAGCCGTAATCTCTAGCTCAGTGAAATTCTGGCGGTGGCCAGTACGTGTGCGAGAGTTTTGACGACGACGGAACTTAACAATGCGTAGCTTCTTACCGCGCCCATTGCTTAATACGGTTGCTTCAACAGTTTTGTCCAACGTAGGAGTACCTACTTCAACACTTTCACCGTCACCTATCATTAATACGTGATCTAGAGTCACTTTATCACCTTCTTGGGCGTTTAAAGACTCTACCTTTAATTTGTCGCCTACGGCGACGCGATATTGTTTACCGCCAGTTTTTACTACTGCGTACATTTAAATGCTCCGGCTTTTCGGCCTAAATTACGTTCCGAAGGGGCTGAATTGAGTGTCATCGTTACAACTCATCTTTCTTCCTAATACGGACCCAGCGAACAGGGCGAGAATTCTAGTGTTTACAACGGCTTGGGTCAACTAATAGTCGGCAATAATTCACAGTTTTAAGCATAAATTTATGAGTTTAAATCGACATTTAAAAACAAACGCTACATGCAACAGTACGTTATAATTAGTAACCATGACATTAAGTAATACAGCCATCTCTGACACCAAGTCGCAAACCGTTGATATTCAATCGATTATTTCTTTAGTCGAAGCTGATATGAGCATTGTTAATCAAACAATCAGCTCAAATTTAGACAGTGACGTTGCTCTTATAAACCAACTAGGAGCCTATATTGTTCAAGCCGGTGGAAAGCGTTTACGACCAGTTGCCCTATTACTTGCAGCCAAAGCGGCCAATCCAGAGCAATTAGATGTTTCTAACGATGAAACCTTGTTAGCAGCGATTGTAGAATTTATCCATACGGCAACCTTATTACACGACGATGTGGTAGACGAGTCGGAGATGCGTCGCGGTCGAGATACCGCTAATGAGGTATTTGGGAATGCAGCGAGCGTTTTGGTCGGCGACTACCTCTATTCACGCGCATTTCAAATGATGGTAGAGGTTGGAAGTATGCGCGTAATGGAAATTTTGTCACGTACTACCAACCAAATTGCTGAAGGTGAAGTAATGCAGCTAATAAACTGTGGCTCTGCCGATACCACTGAACTGCAATACATGGAAACCATTCAATCTAAAACCGCTATTTTATTTGAAGCGGCGACGCAATTGGGCGCAGTGATCACTCATCAAGCGAGGCCCGTTGAAGAAGCGATGGCGGCTTACGGTTTACACCTTGGCACCGCATTTCAACTGATGGACGACATTCTTGACTATACAGCCGAAGCTACAACCATGGGAAAGAATGTCGGCGATGATTTAGCCGAAGGAAAACCAACTCTCCCTCTTATAAATGCGATCGAACGCTCATCGGGCGCAGACCGTGACCTATTAATTGAGGCTATTACCAATTCAAGTCGAGAAAATCTCGAATCTGTTTTAGAAATTATTGAACGTACAGGATCTTTAGCCTACACAGCCCGTGCCGCGAGAGAACAAGCAAATAAAGCTAAACAGGCCCTTTCCGTGCTACCGGATTCGAAATACCGGAACGCGCTCGCTGACCTAGCTGAGTTTTCGGTAAAACGAAGCTATTAGCTAGGCCTCGACCTTGCTCTATAACAAGCCAAATCTCGAATAATCGGCCTATAACACCAAACCAGCCTTTAGGATAACAAAGCCGAAATAATTAGCCGTCTAATTAGCGTTCGGATAAAGCTCCTCAAGGGTCACCGATTTTCCTGATCCAATGACAACACGTGCATGAGCTCGGTTCAAATCTCGAGGTCTTTTGGCGCCGCAAGAATTAGCGATAATTCTTATTTCTTTCTCTAAGTTTTTGAGATAAAACGACACACGTTCTTTCTTGTTTTCTACGACTAACCCCTTTTGTAGGTCTTTATTGTGAGTCGTAATACCGGTTGGACAAGTATTCTTATTGCACTGTAGAGCTTGAATACAACCTAGTGCAAACATCGGCCCACGAGCCGTCGATACGAAGTCGGTACCAATGCACATCGCCCATGCGACTTCCGTAGGGTTAACCATTTTACCTGAGGCGTTGACTTTAATTCGATCACGTAAATTATGCTCATAAAGCTTGTCAATTAACATTGGCAAGCTTTCCTTCACAGGCAGCCCCATATCATCCATCAAAGACATTGGAGCAGCGCCAGTGCCACCGTCAGCACTGTCAACGGTGATAAAATCAGGTGCCGATTCAATTCCGCGCTTATTTATTGCCGAAAATAAGTCATCTAGCCAAACGTCACTCGATATAACAGCTTTAAAACCCACCGGTTTGCCGGTCACACTACGCACACGAGAAACCATATCTAGTAGGTCATCATTACTATTAAGTTCTGCGTGACGATTGGGGCTAATTGCCGATTCACCCACCTCCAGTCCCCTGATAGCGGCGATTTCTGAAGTGACCTTCTCGCCTGGCAACATACCACCTTTTCCCGGTTTAGCGCCCTGGCTGAGTTTAATCTCAAACATTCGGACATTGTCATGTGCTGCGATATTAGCTAATTTTTCATCTGACAAACTCCCGTCAGGTGCTCTGACGCCGAACTTCCCAGTACCTATTTGAAATACGATATTGCAACCGCCTTCTAAATGGTAAGGGGACAAACCTCCCTCACCGGTATTCATCCAACAGCCTGCTTTTCTTGCTCCATGTGACAGTGCCAAAACAGCCGGTTTTGAAATTGCGCCGTAACTCATGCCAGATATATTGACTAAGGAATCCGTGATAAAAGGTTTCTCACAATAACCTTCTCCAATCGAAATGGGTTTAGGTGGTAACGACTCGTCGGTTAAGGGAGGGAATGGTGAATTTACAAACATCACCGTGCCTTCAGGTCGAAGGTCTCGGGTGGAACCGAAAGCGACCGTAGAATCGATATTTTTAGCCGCTCGATAAACCCATGTTCGTTGAGCTCGATTAAAGGGCATTTCTTCTCTATCCATCGCAAAAAAGTATTGCCGAAAAAACTCTCCTAAATGTTCAAAGAAGTATCTGAAACGCCCGATTACGGGATAGTTACGTCGAACAGTGTGCTCCTTTTGTGTACGATCCACTACGTACAAACACAATACGTATAGAGCGAATAGCCCCACTAGAAAAACAAATAGAACCACCGAATAGGTGAGAAAACTCATTGCGAAGGACGTGAGTGCAGCCATAACTTACCTCTGATTAGCTTAGATTATTCTATTAAGAGAACGGTTAGACAACTCGGAAATTTCAATCCATTACGCCGAGCCATCATCCGCGAGTCACAATGAAGTGCCATACAGTAACCAAACGATTTTGTTAGCCACAAAAAAAGCCCGCACTCCTTTTCAGAGAGCAGGCTTTTGACTAGGATATTACGATTTACCTAGGCAGCGTCTTCTTCTTCGAAGTCTTCGTCG
>CAYQVT010000140.1:7396-9467 GCA_964420885.1 uncultured Gammaproteobacteria bacterium | reverse complement strand
GCCATCCGAAACAAACTTTTGCATGCGGCTTTCTAACGCCGCTATTTTCTCTGCGTCAAACGGAGTCCCAACTGATTTACTATTAAAATCTGGGAAACCATCCGATTTCGCCTGATTGACGGTCTTCGCGGACAGCGAAAAACTGATTCCGAGAACAACGGCACAGAGTATTAATTTTTGCGTGAATTTGAATTGAATCATTTTTGGTTTGGTCTCCTACTGGTGTCGGCAAATTGGGGTTTGTTTAGCGTTTGTTATTGTCGTTCAGCCAGACTCTGCTGAGGTACTTTGCGAATCTTGCTGATATCGTAACCAAGGCCTTGTGTTTTTTTGATCATGGTTTGATAGTCAGTGTCACTCAGCTCGGGCGTTCTCGCCATTAGCCATACATAATCACGGGCCTTTCGGCCAATAATGGTCTGCTGATAATCCTCGCTTAAATACACAATTCGATAGTCCGTCTTAATGGGCCAAATAAATTGCATGCCCCATAAGGCGTTACTTTTTATGTCTTTAATAAACCCCTTGGGCTTATAGGTTTTCAATGGGCCGTCAAAGCCGCCTTTATTAAAAGTAAAGGTAGTCGGGACGTTGCCTGCTTCATCAAGCTCATACGATTCTATGGCGTTATACGCATCTCGTTCGAGAAAAGTCGGGATATTGCCAATCACGTACCAATCACCCATAAAACGATTTAGGTCAACCGATTCAACCGTGGGCATGGGGGCACGATTAGCGCAAGCGGTCAGGCAAGCTGCTAACATTGCCACGCAAAATATTTTTTTCATCGAAGTCATACTCCCAAGGCTAACAGGTTTCATTAGTTGGTTTTGTCAAATTTATATGCTTGAATCATCAAACTGAGAACACCAGTAGGGATTGGCTTCAAATATAAGACTGCGAACGTTTGAGCACTGATTAAGGCATAATGAATATAAACTGGTGGGGAAAATTTGATGAGTCGCGAAATTAAGCAAAATACATTTTATTTTAAAATGGGGGTGCTGCTCCTTGGGATCGTCTTTCTCGGTTTCGGCTCGGCGATGTTAGTAGGACAGAGATCACCTCTCGACTTCCCACCAATATTTCATCTACACGCCGCTGTATTTATTGCTTGGTTTATATTGTTTATTTTACAAACTAGATTAGTAAGCACGAAAAATTTCCAGTTACACAAACGCCTAGGCTACAGCAGCATCGCCCTCGTTGCCGCTATGTTGGTGACAGGGTTTCTAATGTCGGCCACGTCTTTCACACGCGGCACGTCGCCAATACCCGACACGACCATTCAACAGTTTATGTCGCTGCCCTTGCTAGACCTTACTGGCTTGGTCATATTCGTAACGCTGGGTATATTGAACCGCTCGAAAGCCGATCTACACAAGCACTGTATGTTGATGGCATCAATCGCGATTATGGACCCAGCACTTGCTCGCTTTACCATGAGCCTAGGAGTGCCACCGCTGGCAATTTTGTTACACATTGTTTTGGTGGTAATGGTTATTGTCTACGACAAGCGAAACGCTGGTACAGTAAATATCATCACCTGGCTTGGGCTGGTGTTTGTAGTGCTAAGAACTGTATTTATCTTTACCATAGCGAGTACTCCGAATTGGGCTGTGTTGATGAATGCATTGTATTCTTGATCAGACAGGCAAGCCACCCGACGCAATTTCAGCTTGAAGATAAATGCCAATTAATGCGCAGTAATATCGGAATGTTAATATGACCTCTAACCGCATAGACATGATTCTTGTCGGCGTGCTCATTTTGCTCGCCCTTGCGTGGCTCTAGGAGCCGCAAGAAGAAGAAATAGAAAATCCTGTCATTGTAATAAGCGACGAAGGCGTGGTTGAGCACGAAGCATCGACATCTGCGGAGCCGAAAACACAAACATCGACGGTGTTCAGATTAGGCAACTACGATGGTGCTGAAAGAGAAATAACGCAACATGTGACGAAGGCGGTTGGAGGTTTTAGCGGCCTGCCGATCACCATTTACAATCTACAAAAGCCGCTTCTCCCCGAGGCTCGACTATTAGATTTTCGCGAATTTAACCAGCGACTTTGGT
>CAYQVT010000140.1:0-7386 GCA_964420885.1 uncultured Gammaproteobacteria bacterium | reverse complement strand
GGCTACCTAGAGACACCGCCTATGGTATCGAGCGCACCGAAAGCGGTTTGTTTCTATATTTATTAGATTGGAATGAAAAAGGACACCTCGGCAACAATTTACGGGCTGAATATAATGGTGAAGGCTTTTTTAAAACCGATTTAACTGAACTATCGGCGGCGACTCGGGGGCGTCGCATTCCTGATAAGGCCCCGCTTAAAGGCAAGATTAGCGACTATAAGCAAGCAGGCGACATCGATTGGTTTTGCGTGCGTGGCAAACACGCTGGCCAAGACAAGGGGTTTAACGAGGGCGGTGTCATTAGGTTCAACTCAAAGACTTCTGAGCGAACTGTGTTCACAAAGAAAGAGGGCTTACTGAAAAACTACTGCACATCAATCGCGGTGACAAGTGACCAATCCACATGGACTTCGCATTGGGACGAGGAAGCTGGCCTTAGCTATCTAGCGGCGGGCTCAAGCAGATGGCAAGTAAAAACCAATAGCGCTAATGGCATTCCGCTAGGCGGGCCGAGTGTGCACGCAATCGATGATTTTCTGTTTATAGCCCAGCAACGCTCGCTGGTGATTTACCACCCAATTAGCGACATGGCCATTGATATCACCGAAGACCTTGGCTTATCAGGTTTTATCGTGACCGATGTTCAATCCACCGATGACGGGCGTATTTGGGCAACGTCCTATCGCTATGCGCCCGGTGGTAAAGGACAGGCTGCGTCTGGACTTATCAGTTTTAGCCTAAACGATGTAGTACAACTGTTCCAACCGGAGAATCTCCAAGATTCACTCAGAAATGCAAGAAAGCTCTAAGTATTCTAAAATGCTGCTCTTGATCGAATCTTAACTTTGAACTCACTCAATTATTAAAACCCCTAAGCCGTAGATTCAGCCCGCCAACCTCTTAAAGCACGCCCTAGTTTCAACAATGCAAGAATCAAGGACAAACTTGCCACGCCAATCAAGCCAACTGCCAAATCCGGGAAAAACGGGTAAATTGACAAAAGGTTTATTCTATTAAACGAGGGCACAAGGTAGGCATTGATATAGCTAATAACAATTAGCACGGCTGGCGCGGTAAACCGTTTAGGACTGACTGTTTTATCTACTGAACGAAACAGCTCGCGGTAAATCAGAACCGCCAAAAGTAAAATGGTGAGGTATTGAACAAACAGCAAAATCAGATTAACTTGGTTTCGTACTGGGACTGGATCTTTACCCAATATTATGCGGCGAGCGTTTGACACAAAACGGTCATAGAGAGTGCTGGACGAATTAGTCAATATCACTATGCCTAGACCGTTTCTATCGTCCGAAGGTTCGGTGAAGCCAAACCAAGTAGAGAAACCGCCGTTGGCTCCGCCGTGCCCGTAAATAACTCGGTCATCGACAGTAAATATCTCCCACCCCAAAGCATAAGCGACACCACTATTTTGTTGATGATCCAGTAAGTTTGCTTTCATCTCTGGCGAAACAACCGGCGAGCCAGCGTTTTGCATAGCCATTATGTAATTCGCCAAGTCTTCGGCACTGGCAACCACGCCACCGTCACCCATTTTCATTCTGCCTAAGGTAAACGAGCGCTCTACTGGGTGACCAAACCAATGCGGAAAACCAACAGCCTCGGGCTCAATCCCAGTATCATAAGGCGGCAGCTGTACATAGCTTTGACTCATCTTTAATGGCCTAAAGACTCGCTCAGCCATTACTTGCTCAAATGGTTTTTGCTCCAACAATTCAATAATGTGACTAGCAATATGATAGTTCGCATTGGAGTATTGATATTCGGCACCAGGCTCTGCAACTAGCTTGGTATTGAGTAGTTTTTTAACCGACAGTTCGGTCGCGTCGTCACCACGATAGCGCGTATTCTGGGTTAGATTACCTACTGCTGTGGAGAAGCCACTATTATGCTGCAGGAGATTTCGAAGGCTTATATTATTGGCTTGGCCTTCAATGCTCGTGGTAAACCAAGGTATGAACTTGGTGATCGGGTCAGTTAAACTCAGCTTACCTTCTTGTTCTAGTTGCACCATCAGTAAGGCCGTAAAACCTTTGGTGATCGATGCTAGTTGAAACGGGGTTTGCGCACTCACCAAACGCCCACTTTTATCGGCCACACCATAGCCTTTCAGGTGAACAACTCGGCCAGATTCAATCAAGGCAATGGCAGCCCCGGGCACACGACTCTCGGCCATGCTCTGCTTAATGTAACGATCAATAGACGCTAATCTCGGCTCATCAAAATAAAGCGATGGTTCGGCACCTAAGACCTTAGGCCACGTCAGAATTACGATGACTACTAAAGACGCTAACAACAGACTGGTTCGCAACATAACGGCACTCTCAAATAAAACGGTGCGACTAAATTACCTTGGCTCATTTATAAGGCAATTGGTTTTACGTGAACGGGTTGTTATTATTCGTGAAATGAGTCTTTTTTCGTTCACGAATCGTGAAATGCACCTGCAGCAATGATAACTAAGCAAACACTTCTTGTTGGCTTCTGTGCCATTGTGGGCCTGAGTAGTTTGTTCGCCTTTTTGGGCATCTACAACAATAACCATATGTCGTTCTTGTTACGTACGGCTTTTTGGGCATCAAATCTAGCGGCTGGGTCGGTCGTAGGATTGATGTTTTTACCACTACTGACAAGTAGCCCTCTAAAGAACTTACCTGTTCTGCTCAAAATTCTCGTTGTGTCTTTGGTGGCGGCCATTCCCGCCCCATTTGTGATTGCCGCCTACGCCAACGGATATGGAAATTGGCCATTAGAGCAATGGCTTACACAATACGGCTTAGCCGTGGTAATTGCCATTATTGTTAGCCTTTGTTTATATATGTACTTAAAGTCGTCTGGGCAACACCACCTCTCCGAACAAACTGTGTTGCACTCAGAGACACCGCCAATTGCTTTTCTCGAACGCCTGCCCGCAAAGTACCACAACGCCGAACTATACGCGGTGTGCTCCGAAGACCATTATGTTCAAGTCCACACCAGTGAAGGGAAAGAGATGATATTAATGCGGCTGTCGGATGCGCTCAAAGAGCTGGAGCAAGCCGATGGTATGCAAACGCATCGATCTTGGTGGGTGGCGCGCACAGGCATTAGTGAGTCGATTAATACTGGTCGAAAATACGCCTTGCGAATTAAGTCGGGTGACATAGCGCCGATATCGCGAACGTTTATTAAGGCGGCTCGTGAAGCCAAGTTTTTAGTTTAAAACAAAGTCTTAAACCAGCCTTATCAACAACAATTGGATTACCAAAGCCCAAGAAACCGAGCGCCTCTCCAAAAATCAAAAAGGCGCCCAGAGATTTAGGCCTATCTAGAATTTAATCTAAGTTAGCTAGTTATCAACGATCTCCATCTCGTCGATCAAAAACTGCGCACTGTCGAGCTTTTCCATCACCCAGAGCATATACCGGCTATCTACGTGAATTGAGCGCGTCACGTCTTTATCGAAATCCCAGTCGGAATTGACACTTTCGATGGTGCCATCGAATACCAAACCCACCAACTCACCCTTGCCATTAAGAGTGGCCGAGCCAGAGTTACCGCCGGTAATGTCCAGATCAGACATAAAGTTTACCGGCACTGAAGCAATAGACTCTAATTCGTAGCGACCGTAATCAGCCGCTTCGATCAGATCTAGTTGCGCCTTGGGTGCGTTAAACGGGGCCTCACCAGTGTCCTTCTCACTGATGCCTTCAAGCCGAGTGAAGGCCGTGTACCGAAGGCCATCTCTCGGCGACCCGCCCATAACATTGCCGTAAGTCACCCGCAAATTTGAATTCGCATCGGGGTAAGCGGTAAACCCTTGGGCTTTTTGCCAAGCAATTATCGCGCGCATGTATTGCGGCTCGAGAGAAGCGTATCGACCTTGGCGTTCTTTGCTGGCTTTCTCTTGAGCGATATCTTCATCGTATAAGGCCACGGCCAATTGGATAAACGGATCATCGCTTTTTTCAAAATCGGCCGGTGACGCTTCCATTAAGGCTAAGCGGGTATCAACATTGTTCAAGCTAGTATCGGTGTAAAATTGGTCTAAGCGTTTAGACAAATCTTCCACGCTTTTACCCTCATCGAGACCAAGCATTTTGTCGAATACCGCTACTTTTTGCGACTCAGGCTGGGCCATATACCCGTCCAAAAACATCAGCCATTCAGCTTTATCAACAACCGAGTCGTAACGGCGATCAATCGCTTGCATGCTTTGTGTGATAAACGCCAGATCACGTTGCTGATAGCCCGGTTCTCGTTCGGCATCGGGCTTTTCACTCTCTTTTGCCAAGCGATACAATCGCTTAGCGGCACTTAACAAACTAGGCCGCGTTACGTTGATGTACCAATATTGCTTACGATAGGCGAGTGCGCTTTCTTGTGAGAGTTCGTCCAAAGCTGCAATTGCCGGAGCGAAGCCTTGGCCATTGTCATTACTCTTCACCCAGTCAGACAAGGCTGCTTCCCGTTTTGCACGGCGTTCGACTAAACCAACGCGCTCTGCTCCTTTTATCTGGCCGCCAAGGTTTTTATAAAAATTATTTAAACCTGCCAAACGTGATTCGTATTTAATACGCGTGTCGCTGCCTTCTGGAGAGGCTTGCTCGATGGTGGCGATCCAGTCTTCCAACAGAGTTATCCAAGTGGGGTAACGCCAACTGAACACATTTTTAACTTCTACCAAGCGTGCATAACGCGAGGTCGAGCCCGGGTAGCCAGCGACCATAACAAAGTCTCCCTCTTCTATCCCGGCCGCTGAAACCTTCAGTACATGCTTTGGCTGATACGGAACATTATCTTTGGAGTATTCACTCGGCTCGCCTGTGGGCGAAACGTAGGCGCGATAAAAAGCAAAATCTCCTGTATGCCGCGGCCACAACCAGTTATCGGCGTCGCCACCGTAACGCCCGACCGAGTCTGCAGGCGAATAGGCTATTCGAACGTCTTTGATCTCCAAACGCTTATTCAACTTGTATTGTGCGCCACCGAAAAATGATGACACCTGACAGCGGTGACCAGCGTCACTCTCACAGTCGGCTAATAAGGCCTTTCGGTTTTTTTCGATTACCTGATACCGTTCTTGGCCAGACATATCGTCGTTCACGCCGCCGAGAACGTCTGCCGTTACGTCACTCACCTGCGTGGTCACGTAAACTCGAGTACCCGGTGCAGCAGGCAACTCATCTTCTAATGACTTGGCCAAAAAGCCATCGTCCAGATAATTGTTGTCCTCGTCTGAATTGTACTGAACCGACCCTCGTGAACAATGATGGTTGGTAGCCACCAAGCCTTTATCAGACACGAAAGACGCTGAGCAACCACCCAGAGAAATAATCGCACCCATCGGAAACTCCGTGAGATCACTTAACTGGCTGGGCTTTATCTTTAAACCCGTTTTGCGCAAGTCCTGACTGATCTCTGGCAATTGATCAGGGGTAAACATGCCCTCTTTAGCGATAACCGGCGTTAGCAGAACGCTAGCCAGTAACACTGTTAAGGCATAAGGCAACACCATTGATTTGTTCAATTGCATGAATCTATTCCTCTTAGAAATTATTTATCCTTGTTTAATACAGATAACTTGCCACCCTCGCAACAGATTTTGTGATTAATAAGCCGGATAATGATAATGACAGGCCATTTCATGTGTCGCATTTAGCGTTCTTAGTATTCGCAACTTTCATAAACGAGGTCATTTATTGATATCTTCACAATGGCGTGCAGTAGTATGATAGCGCACCCAGTTAACCAACTCACGGCGTAAATGTGAAACTCACCGATCAATTGTTAGCGCTGCTTGTGGTTGCCATTTGGGGCACCAATTTTGTGTTCATTCGGGTTGGGCTGGACGAGTTACCGCCCTTCACCTTCGCGGCCTTACGATTCTTACTGGTCGCCTTTCCACTTATATTCTTGTTAGCAAAGCCCAATACATCTTGGGGCAAACTGATCAGCTATGGTCTCTTTATTGGCGTGGGGCAATTTGGCTTGCTGTTTTGGGCGATGAAAGCCGACATCTCGCCAGGACTCGCGTCGTTAATCGTTCAAATGCAAGTATTCTTCACGGTCTTGCTCAGCGCGGCGATGCTCGATGAACGAGTCACAAAACAACAATTTTTGTCATTATTAATTTGTTTAGCTGGCCTACTGATCATCATCGCCTTCACCGACGGTAATACTACTTACTTTGGTATCGGTATCGTATTATTCGCTGGTCTCAGCTGGGCCGGTGGCAATCTGGTGGTCAAACGCGCGGGCAAGGTTAACATACTCGCCTTTATCGCTTGGTCGTCACTGTTTTCGGTGCCACCATTATTACTCGTCGCGTTCATCAGCGAAGGCGGTGTCGAAGTGATTAACAACGTTGCCAATTTAAGCTGGCAAGGCTGGTTAGTGGTGCTGTGGCAAACCGTTGGTAATACATTAATAGGCTATGGGCTATGGAACACCTTACTTGGCCGCTACACCGCCGCATCAGTTGCACCATGGGCGTTACTGGTGCCCGTCTTTGGCATGGCCTCGTCCGCCATTTTACTCAATGAACCCATGCCCTTATGGAAAATCTTGGCAGCGGGGCTGATCTTACTCGGCTTGGCAGTGAATATGATGAGCCAACGAAGAAGCTAAGGGAGGAGTCTAAATTGTATAAACCCGTTGTATTACTATCGTGTCTCGTTTTATTCAGTTGTTCAACGGAACGTGAAGTTGAAATAAATAATAAGCACTGGAGTTGCTTCGAGAACATATGTGATATCAGTTTTACGCTAAACAATAATTCTGAGAATGCCCGACATTTGAACATTAAGGTTACCGGGATAAGTGCAGACTTTAAGCGCCCACCTAATACCATTCACGCATATACGTCCTTTAGTCGTATTGAAGAAATTGAACTCAATCCTTACGAACAAAAAGTGTTTAAGAGGACCTACAACGTTCCTGACACCATTGGAACCTTTCAAGTAGAGATCATAGATAAGTAAAAATTCCTCTGACATCTATACGACTCCTAAAAGGGCAGCCAACACACCCATATTCGATGTTCCCCCAAAAATGTACGGCTGGGCTGATACCTTAAAAGAATGGCCCATAGACTATATGCCGCGTACTATCGATGCAGACACCTTAGCACTTTCTTGGGATACCCTACTTGTGCCCCTACCCCGTCGTATTAATCGCCCACGGGCCTTACTGGCACTCGTCTTCGGAATCAGTAAATACACTCGGGCTACTTTCTTGAACCTGATGGTCACAAAATATGTGGTATTCATCTAGCTTAAACATTCCACCAAACCTTATGCGCTAAACAAAAGAAATGAATAACAACTATCAAATAAGTAAAACCGCGCGCACCACCGCTACTGTGCTCGCACTAATAACGCTAGCCGG
>CAYQVT010000139.1:0-9524 GCA_964420885.1 uncultured Gammaproteobacteria bacterium | reverse complement strand
AATTGACTGTTATTGTCTCTTAATTCTGTGTCCAAGGGTATTAGACCACTACAACCCAATCAACCAAACTTTTCGCCATTGGCTTTGCATATTTAACAATGACCAAAGCAATGGCGTAAAACAGACCGAACACCGTTATGAAACGATCTGGCGCGAGCCGATAGATATTTTGAAGCACCTGCATTCGAGCAGAGAAACCTCGAAATTGGTTTTCGGATAATTTGTCAAAGATTTTTCCTGAGCTAAACTTCTTTTTAGCTGACGAATTAGTAGTGCTCCCTTGACTGTGCGCTATTTTTAACATGAACATCCCTATCTATTTTTATCAGAACGGTGTTGTTAATAATCCTAGTAAAGTTAAGCAGATTTTAAAAGAGACAAAAGTCTATATATTTAGGATAAACTTAGCGTTACTAACTTTCAGCCCCGCCGGCGCATGTATCGAAGATAAAGACATGTAAGGCATCATTGCATGCTTCACTAAGCAACTAGCCAAATAAAGGCCTGAGTCAATTCAAATACATATATAGAATGAGCAAGTAAGCGGTGAGGCTATACGCTAAATAATTATTTTCTATCTGAGAATGTAAGCTAATAATTAACCAACCACTTTCCACGTGAATCCGCATTACTAGACCAACCATGACAAACATATTTTCACTGAGGGCTGGCTTAGAAAAGGCTGAGGACGGTATTTGGTACGCGGCGGACTCCAAGCCATTGTCTTACCCCGACGATGGTAACGAAGCTTGTTTCTCAGTTGAAGATGATTCTTTTTGGTTTCAGCATCGTAACCACTGTATCTGCAGTGTTGTTGAGCACTTTCCTCCTGATGAGAATGGCGTAATTTTTGATATCGGCGGTGGTAACGGGTTTGTTGCTTTGGGTTTGAAGAAGGCTGGTTATCAAGTCGCTCTTGTTGAACCTGGTGTTGCAGGCGCGAGAAACGCTAAGAACCGTGGCCTTGAAAATGTAATTTGTGCAACCACAGACTCGGCAGGGTTTGAAGCGCGTTCGATGCCGGCAGTTGGTTTGTTTGATGTGGTTGAACACATAGAACACGATGTTGAATTTCTGATTTCAGTTAAGGAGCTTTTAAGCGACGACGGTCGTCTTTACATTACCGTTCCGTCTTATTCTTGGTTGTGGTCAAACGAGGATATTACCGCTGGCCATCATCGAAGGTACTCGATTAAAACTATGTCTGATACCTTAAGGTCAGCTGGTTTTGAGGTTGAGTTTTCTACGTACATATTTCGTTTTTTACCGCTACCGATTTTTCTTCTACGTTCGCTTCCCTTTAAACTTGGAATCACTAAGCAGAGGCAAACCAGTGGAGAGACTGAACGGGAGCACGTAGGCGGTAATTCATTTAGGACCAAGGTGTTAGATTTTTTACTCGCTAGGGAAGTGAAAAAATTAAGGCAAAAGCGCGCTATGAAATTTGGCGGAAGTTGTCTTATTGTCGCGCGTAAGCGGTTATCTAACTAGCGAATTCCCAACCATATCAATGGCATTTCTTGCGGCTGATTAGTGTTATCATCCCATTCGCTAAGAGCGCCGTTTTGATAAGCGTGGCGGATTACAATAATGATACTTAAAATGAAAAAGCAAAAAATATCGATAGTTATTCCAGTATTTGAATCTGCTGAAGCTCTTCCGGAATTGTATCAACGCATCGCTAAAGCCTTTGAAAACCGAGAGTATGATTTAGAAGTTATATGCGTTGACGATGCCAGTAAGGACGATAGCTGGCAGACCTTAAAAGAGTTGAAAAAACAGAATCTTCTAGACTTAAAACTGTTACGGCTTCGAAAAAACGCTGGGCAACATAATGCAATCGTGGCAGGGTTTTCGGTCGCCGATGGCGATATTGTTGTGACAATAGACGATGATCTGCAAAACCCGCCTGAGGAAATTTATAAATTGCTGGATTCAATAATCGAAGGTGACCATGACATGGTCATTGCCGAGTACCCAGATAAACAACACTCGGCGGGCCGAAACATATCAGGTGAAATGGTTGATAAGGTGTTAAGAACCATGTTCAGACTTCCCAAAGGGTTTAGTCTTACCAGCTTTAGAGCAGTAAGGCGAGAAGTCGTAGAACAAGCCTTAGAAATGAATGCAGTCTACCCATACGTCACAGCCATGCTTTTAAATCAAACGTCCGATTGTGCAAATGTGTTGGTCAAGCACGATGAAAGAAAGCACGGCACGTCGAACTATACGCTTAATCGTAGCCTCAAATTATTAGCCAATCTAATTCTTAGCTATTCGAATATGCCGGTGTTGTTGGTTGGTATTTTGTGCTCGCTCGGCGTTCTTTTTTCGGCAGGCGTTGGTATCTGGGTGCTAGTGCAAACAATCGTATCTGGCACTGGAGTGCCCGGTTGGGCAAGTACCTTGACCATCATTTCGATTCTTAACTCGATGATGTTGTTTTGTATGTTTGTGTTTACGCTTTACTTATCCCGTATCAGCAGGCTACTGCTTGGTGGCCAGGCTAAGTACATAATCGCAGAATATGAGCACCAATAGAAATATACTGGTGCTAGGTGCATCAACTCACCAATTACCTGCCATTCAAACGGCGTTAAATCTTGGCTTAACGGTACATGTTGCCGACAATCAGCCTTATAACCCTGGGCACTCGCTCGCGGATTCGTCGCATATTGTCGATACCACGGACATACCGGCAATTAAACGGTTGGCCAAGTCCTTAGAACTTAGCGCTATTATTTCTCCGTGTACCGACGTCGCTGTTAAAACGGCGGCTGAAGTAGCATCCGCTTTTGGTTTACCTGGCGTCTCAATAGAAGCTGCCCAAATCTTGACCAGCAAACTGAGCTTTCGAAAATTTCAAAAACATAACGGTATTGAGCACCCTGGTTTTTGTGAGGTCACCCTAGGGAGCCAAGACTTAAATAAAGTAGATTTCAACCACGGCATTATTAAGCCTGACCGCTCATCAGGAAGCAAAGGGATTGTTATTACATCTAACCAAGCCGATGATTTTGAGAAATACATCGGCGAAGCTAGCAACGTCAGCATTAATTCTAAAGTAATATTCGAAGAACTTCTTATAGGTGACCAGCTAACCGCCGAGGGTGTTTTGTTAGATGGTAAGGTCGAGTTATCGTTTATCTTAGATAGAGATACGGCTGAACCGCCTTATGTTTGCACTTACGGTCATTCATGGCCATCAAAGACATTTTCTGAATCGAACCAAGAAGTTATTCGAGCAATTGAAGTTATTTTTCAAAAGCTTGGAATAAGAGACACCGTATTCGATGCAGATATCATCATGCACGATCAAAAGGCCTATATACTTGAAGCGAGCCCTCGTTTGGGGGGCAATTCGATTTCGAAACTCGTCAAGCTGGCTTGCGATATCGACTTTCCCAAAATCGCTCTTGAAATAGCTTTAGGACAGAAACCATCGATGACAATGGTCGAACCGGTTCGACATAGTTCATTGGTGTTGCTAGGGGTTATGCAATCTGGAAATGTTGAGATAGAGAAAAATCTACTAGAAAGGATTCATCAACTTAAATGGGTAAATGACGTAGATATCTATGTAAACAACGGTGACCCTGTAGACCCTTTTATTAATGGGAGACATTGTTTAGCAGCAGTTTTTCTTAACGCACCCGACCGAAAAACATTGGAGGAGCGAAGACGAGAGATTAAACACTCGAAACTGTTCCAATTAAACGAAGCTCGCGGTCGCTAATGAAGAAAACAGGGGGCTTAAATATTGTGCTTGTGGGGATAGCATTCGGAATATTCGCCTTAAGCATTCTTTACATGGTTCGCCAATTTCAGTGGGGCGAGATCATTAAAACACTCAGATATGCCGATGCATTTCTATTGATTTCTGGAGGCATAATCACAACATTATGCTTCTGGTTTTTTCGTACCCTGCGCTGGCTTACCTTGCTAGGTGCACTGGGTTATCGGGGACTCTCGTTTACTAGCCTATACTTAGTCTGTGCCAGCAGCCTGGGTTTGTCGATCATGACACCATTTCAATCTGGCGAGCTGGTAAAGGTCGAGTTGCTTAGTGAGTTGTGTGAGGTCAAACGTGTAGACGGATATACATCATTTGCTCTAGAGCGTTTTGTTGATCTTTCAACCGTTTTGTTAATCGCTTTTCTCTCGATCATCTTATTGGACTTCGCCAGTGTCAGCTGGTGGACACCGTTATTACTCATTTTAGTTGCAGTTGCCGTAGGCTCGACCCTATATTTTATTACCATACGCTATTTCGGTGAGTATCAGATAGTTCAATCTATAAAAAGCTCACTACATCAACTAACGATCAGTCCAAGAGTATTGATGTATACCTTTTTATATTCGATCATTTCATGGGCAATAGTGGTTATCGGTTGGATGATTTTTATTGCTGCGATAGATATCTCTATTTCGGCGGTCCAAGGATCTTTACTCACCTCAGGTGTTACTCTAATTAATATTGTCAGCTTTATTCCGGGTGCCATCGGAGTTTCAGAAGTAAGCGCAAGCATAATGCTGGAAGATTTCGGAGTCGCTGAAATCCAGGCGCAAGCGGGTGCGCTACTGATTCGTTTTTACGCCTTGTATTCGATTCTGCTCGCTCTTTTGTCGGCAATGTTATTGTATTCTCGCGGCCGCTCAGATGAGTCCTATAACTAACCTAAACATAGGAGATTGTTTAAGTGGAAGGACTGACTAAATAAGTTCATAATTGCCTTGAAGCTAGCCACAAGTGCCCTATTCATACAGTATTTACTCTAGCCCGCACGTTGCCCAAGAATTCTTAAGCAGCGACAAAAAGACGAGCTACCAAAAACATTTTTCCATTACCTTTTAATACCAAAAGGAATACGAATTAGAGATGATTCCCAGAGTCAAAGTTAACTATTCACTATTAGAATTGCTGAACAGCGCACGGCATTTTGAATCGGAATTTACGCAACGAACAAGGACAATTGAAATCTTGTCCAGCATGTTTCCTGGATATCACGCGGCGTTAACTGGGTCAGGCCGAGGCGCTCTGTATTATTTATTATTATCGCTTCCTCAACAAAAGGTCGTGGTTCCGGCGTACACCTGTAAAGCCGTAATTGAGGCTGTGACACTAGCGGGTAAAACAATAGAACACGTTGAAGTATCACAAACAACGTTCAACATGAGCTCTGATGCCCTAGCTAAGATTAAATTGGACAATGATTGTATTTTGCTTGCGACCCATCAGTATGGAATTCCCTGCGACATAGAACTAGCAAGAAAAGTGTGTGACGAAACAGGCGCTTATCTGATCGAAGATGTAGCGGCCGGGTTTGGAGGTAAACATCAAGGAAGATTACTTGGTTCATGGGGTGACGCGTCCTTTTTTAGTTTTGATTCGACAAAACTATTAAATGCACCACTAAAAGCAGGGTTCGCGATTGTGAGAGATCGCAAACAGCACCAGCAACTTCTTGAGGTTATCGAGAACGAATCTTTTCCGATGAGTAGGCAAAGAAAATTATTGCTACTGGTTTTAGGCGCGGTGTTGGTGTTTTTAAAGAACCGATATTTATATCGAATTTTCCACAAACTAAACTTTGACTTAAGAGGAAGCTATAGCGCCGAACGCGAAGGCTTAGACCTTAAAAAAACGCCTTTTTATTTAGAACGATTTGCTGAGTGGCAAGCCTATTTAATAAACCAACAACTAAGGCGCTTAGAATCGATAATTAGTAAACGCAAAACCCTGTATCGGCGATACTCAAATGAATTGAGCGACAATAAAACGTTTATTAAACCACCGGTTGATGTAAATCAGGAATGGGCCTGTATTCGTTATCCAATATTGGTTAATTCGAACAAATATCGGTTTTATGAATTGGCGAACACCTTAGGTGTTGATTTCGCGTTCAGCTTCACACATATTAGTGCCCCAGATAATATGCAGTCGGCTAAAAACATTTCTGATAAGGTCCTTAATATTCCATTCTACTCAGAACTATCGGAGTGGGAGCTCAATCATTCTATTTCTGTACTAAACAAACTATCTAATGAAAACTAATAGCCTTTGGGCAATGATAAAGAATCGGGCTAATCGCGATTCACTTTACGCCACCGCCGACTATTGGGACTCAAAAGCAATTGACCTGGATGGCGACGCGGTTTCTATGTGGCCGAACAATCAATTAAACCGTCTGTATATAGAAGAGCAGTTAACACTGGTCGATTCAAATTTGTCTAGTGTCGAAAACAAGTCAATTTTGGACGTAGGCTGTGGCACTGGCCGCATGTCCCGCTATTTATCCAAAGCCGGCGCAAACGTGACAGGCGTCGACTTTTCGGCTAATGCGATTGAAATTGCCGAAAGCTTGTCGAACGATGAGAAAATTTCGTACCAAGTAAAGTCAATCTTTGATATTGATGACGTCGAGAAATTTGATATCGCTTTTTCCTGGGGCTGCGTTGCGATTGCTGCGCGTAACCAAGAAGAACTCTTGCGGGCTTTGTTGGTGATAAGAAAATCTCTTAAGCCAGACGGGCGTGTACTCATGCTAGAACCAGTGCACAAAGGATTTGTTCATAGAGTTCTTAATATCAACATCGACGAGTTTTGCTACGTAATGCAAGAAGCCGGGTTTACGGTCGACAAGGTTTCTCAAATGCATTTTTGGCCTATGAGATACTTACTTTGTTTTGTTCCTTTTCCCGAGTTTATTACCAAACCATTTTATCGTTTGGGCCAATTAATGATGAAGCTGCCGTTGCTTAATCGCATGGGTGATTATAAAGCCATTTCTGCAACGGTAACTCCAGGATAAACTCGCCAACCATATTAGAGAATTAGAATTGAACAGCCCTATTCCGTTTAATAGACCCTTTATGGTCGGTAAGGAGCTCGACTACATTGAGAGAGCGCACCAACAAGGTTGCCTTGCTGGTGATGGGGAATATACAAAAAAGTGCCATTCAGAACTCATGGCTATGTCGGGTGTTGCCAGTGCCCTGTTAACGCATTCTTGTACCGCGGCGCTTGAAATGGCGGCGTTACTGCTTGATGTAGGAGTCGGTGATGAAGTAATAGTACCGTCGTTTACGTTTGTCTCAACCGCCAATGCGTTTGTACTCAGAGGAGCAACCCCTGTATTCGTCGATATACGCCGTGACACGCTGAATATCGACGAATCTTTAATCGAGCAAGCGATCACCGAAAGAACCAAAGCGATTGTTCCAGTACATTACGCTGGTGTTTCTTGCGAAATGGATAGTATTTTGGCGTTGGCGACAACCAATGATTTCGCGGTAGTAGAAGACGCAGCTCAAGGCGTGATGTCAACATATAAGGGCCGCCCACTTGGGGGCATTGGCGACTTAGGGGCTTACAGCTTTCATGAGACCAAAAATGTAATTTCTGGCGAAGGCGGAGCCTTATTAGTTAATAATCAGCGTTACGCTGAAGAAGCGGAGATAATTCGTGAAAAAGGAACTGATCGAAGTCGTTTCTTCCGTGGTCAAGTCGATAAATATACTTGGCAAGAAGTCGGTTCTTCTTTTCTTCCCGGTGAACTCATAGCGGCATTTTTGTGGGCTCAATTAGAAAATGCCCGTACCATAACAGATCGCCGCCTCGACATCTGGAATATTTATCATCAATTGTTCGAAAAACTTGAAGCCGATGGTGTTGTGACACGGCCTGTGGTGCCTAGGGAATGCGAGCATAACGCGCATATGTATTATTTGATACTTCCTCGTAGCGCAAACAGAGAGCGCGTTTTACGCTCCATGAAAGATGACGATGTCAGTGCGGTATTTCACTACGTTCCGCTTCATTCTTCTCCCGCCGGACGTAAATTTGGTAGGTCGCATGGAGAGCTCTCAAACACAAACGACTTATCAGCGCGCCTGATTAGATTACCTTTTTGGGTAGGCATTACTCGTGAAATGCAAGACAGAGTTTATCAAGCTGTAAACAAAGCACTGTTAACGAATTGCTAGCCAGATTCAGCTAGTATTCTAACAATCGGTTGGCTTTGCTCAACGAGCGTAAGTTGCCCAGCGTGAATATGCCGTGCGATTAAGTAAACGTTTCCCCAGGATTTATTAAATACACTACCGTGATAACCCTATTTGGTAAATAGTAACGGCGTGTTATATGCTTGCAGCTAGGGGTTTACGTTTTAACCGAGACAAAGAGAGAGAAGTACATGTCTTCCCAAGAAGGAAAACAGCGATTTACAGACACCAGCTATCGAATCGGGCAGGTGCTCGTAGACCCAGTGTTGTGCCTGATAACGACCGCAAACGGCGATATTTCCGAGATTTCGCGGCGTCAGATACTCGCGATAGCTGAACTGGCGGCAAACTATGGACAACTTGTCTCCCGATCAACGATGCACAATATATTATGTCTTACCGATGAAGGTATGCGTGATAAAGGAGCCTTATCTCATCACATAAGTATTATTCGCAAAGCCTTTGGCGATTCGAGCAAAAGCCCAAAATATATTAAGACTATTCGATCTCAGGGTTATTTTTTGTTGCAACAGCCAATGATTGATTTTGAGCAAACACATGGCTTTAGAGAAACAAATTCACAACCCCTTTCAGGCTTGCTCGAAAAACAGGGTCGCCAGAATAGTGCTAAGCAGTTCTGGCGAATGTGTCTTGTGGTTATTAGTGTAGGCTTGATCGGCCTTGGTCTTCGTCAAGAACAATGGCAAACAGTTTCTATTGAGCCAAAAAGCGATCACCGTGTAAATAAGCTGTCACCCTACAAAACGACACCAACTAGCAATAATGCCGTTGATGCTGGATCAAACAAATTATTGGCTAGTAAATTAAAACGCAGGTATGTCGAACTGTTAGAGAACGACACACTTGCGCCCCATATGAAGGCAGTTCAATTGTTGGCTGTCGGCAGAAATTTACTATATCTAAGCGATTGGCACGCCTCTTCTCTCGCTTTAGAAGATTCATTAGCTATTCAACGCCAACAGTTTGAACAAGCCGACCCAGTTCAATTAGCCATTACGCTTACCAGCTTGGCTCAATTACGCAGCCGGCTTGCTCAGAATATTGACGAATCACGAGATTTACTTGTAGAAGCGGCCAATTTAATGAGAAACGCTCCCCCGTCTCCAACAGCGTTTATGAAAATGCTTCACATTCACGCCGGATTGTTGATGTTTGATAGCGACGGGCTGGGGGCAGAGAGCCTGCTCAAAGAGGCATTAAACATTGAACACGATCATTCGGAAAAAAATAGTCAAATTGTTGTCTCGCTGAAAACAGGTTTAGCTAGAGCTTTAGCAATGCAGTCAAAGTTTGATCAGGCTCTGAGCTTAACTGAAGACCTATTGAGTTTCGAGCGGGCTCGCTTAGGCGAGGGAGACCGTGAACTAGCACCAATTATTTCGCTGCACGCTTTCGTTCTTGCCTCCATGGGGAGATATAAGGAATCGGCAAGGGAATATAAAAAAGTACTCGCTATAGAGGTCAACCATTACTCGGCCGACCATCCTCGCGTGCTGCAT
>CAYQVT010000138.1:0-9549 GCA_964420885.1 uncultured Gammaproteobacteria bacterium | reverse complement strand
CGGTGGAGCCCCAGTTACCTTGTCCGTCCACCATCGGGTAACGATAACTAAACGGCTGTGCCATCAGCACCATCGCTTCATAGCAAGCGCTGTCACCATGTGGATGAAATTTGCCCAATACATCGCCAACTGTACGAGCCGATTTTTTATATTTAGCCGCGTTATGTAATCCCAATTCAGACATTGCATAGACAATGCGTCGCTGAACCGGTTTAAGGCCATCACCGACAAACGGCAAGGCTCGATCAAGAATCACGTACATTGAATAATTCAAATACGCTTGTTCAGCAAATTCTGCTAGAGATTGCTGTTCAGTGTGGTCATTCATTTATTATTTATCGATTCTAAATACATCAAAAAAGCAATAAACAAGACTACTCAAAGCCACTAAATTGGGCAATGAAAAATTCAAATATCGACAAAAAAAGCCACAAGTTCATAACATAAAAGATCATAAATCTTGGAAGCCGCCCAAGCCCAACACTCCAACACAAGTATTACTCTAGAAAATCACCCTGTTTATTCAGCAATTGACTACAATGAGGCATCTCTTCTATAAATGTCACCGTTAATGGCCTATCACCCCGACACCTTTTTCGATATCGAGACTCTCGTCAATGTTGCCCAAGCGGAGCAAATTCTATTACTCGGCGACTGTGAGCCTGGTTTCTTAGACTCTTACCTCGAACAAAAGGCAGTACTAAATCACGATTGTAAGCTAGTCCACATTAGCAATGTTGATATCGATCTACTGTGGCAACAGGATCAACGCTTTGATGTCGCTATTGCGATCAATCTGTTTGAGCACCTTGGTAAGTCAAAAGGCATGCAAGTTCTCTCGCGGTTACGCGATGTATTAACTTCTCAGTTTTGTATTTGTCTACCCTTAAGTAAACAGCAATCTAAGGACGCTTGGCAGTTGACCGATCTATTTAGCTTTGCACTGAACAAAGTGTCCACTTATCAAGTTAATGACACTGAATACGCGCTCTTTAAATACAACATCAGTGATTATAAAAAGACACCTGATTGGCTCAATTCTAACAACTGGTCGAATCCCAACATGTGGGGTAAGTACCGATGGTAAGTAAATTACAATCCTTGTTATTCGATTGTTGATAAGCCTTGGTCGCTTTTCGATAAAATCAGTCTCATAAATTAAATAAATCGTGAATATAAAAATTCTGTATACGCCTCCAAAACACCATGCTAACATCGCTCAGAATAGGCAGGTGGATATACAGATTGCCGCGACAATTATGCCTCTGTTTATCAACAATTAATTGAACCATTAACACGACGTGTTGATGCCTGAAAAATAAGATCTGAGACCTCTGAGATAAATAGCTCCATGAAAGCTACCGACATCAGCAATCCAGAGTACTTTCACAAAGTAGTCGATTGCCAATATGCGTGTCCTGCGCACACTCCCGTTCCCGAATATATCCGATTGATTGGCCAGCGCCGTTACAGCGACGCTTACATGGTTAATTGGGAATCAAATGTATTTCCAGGTGTACTTGGTCGCACTTGCGACAGGCCCTGCGAACCCGCTTGTAGGCGAGGCCGAGTTGACGAAGAACCGGTGGCAATTTGTCGGCTTAAACGCGTTGCCGCCGATCACAAAAACGATGACGACGTAGACGCTCGATTACCGAAAGTTCCGACTCAAAAGAACGGCAGAAAAATAGCGCTAATAGGCGCAGGGCCAGCGTCACTCACCGTCGCTCGCGATTTAATGCCGCTTGGCTACGAGATTGATTTATACGATGAAAATCCCAAAGGCGGAGGATTTATGCGCAGCCAAATTCCGTCGTTCCGGTTGCCTGAAACAGTGCTCGATCAAGAAGTTGACTACGTACTTGATATGGGTGTAACTCGGCACTTTAGCACCCGAGTAAATAGCATGAAAAACATTCTGGACAAGGGCTATGACGCGGTGTTTGTAGGAACCGGTGCGCCCAAGGCCAAAGACTTAAAAATTCCTGGTCGTGATCAAGCCGCGGCCAACATACACCTTGGTATTAACTGGCTCGAGAGCGTGGCGTTTGAGCACCTCGACAGCATTGGCGAGAAGGTGGTTATTGTGGGCGGCGGTAACACCGCTATGGATTGCTGTCGAACGGCGAAACGAATCGGTGGCAAAGACGTTAGCGTAACGGTTCGCTCCACTTATGAGGCGATGAAAGCATCCCCTTGGGAAAAAGACGACACCTTGGCAGAGGGCATTCCAATTCTTGCCAATCACAGTCCCCGGGAATTCATAGTTGAGGGTGGAAAACTTGTCGCAATGACATTCAATGTAGTCGAATCAAGCTACGATGGAAATGGCAAACGAACTATCAACGAAACCGGCGAGATCGTGACCATAGAATGCACTGACGCGATCATGGCAATTGGTCAAGATAACGCCTTCCCTTGGATAGAACGCGATGTTGGTATCGAATTTGGCGAGTGGGACATGCCAGTGGTTGATAAGGTTTCTTTTCAATCAAGTAATGAAAAAGTTTTCTTTGGCGGTGACGCAGCATTTGGCCCTGAAAACATCATTACCGCAGTGGCACATGGTCATCAAGCCGCTATCTCAATAGATTTGTATCTCAATGGAAGCTCCGTGAAAGAAGCACGACCGGCGCCTGGCACCAACTTAGTCAGTTCTAAGATGGGCATTCATCAATGGGCATACGACAGCGCGGTGGTGGATGATGATCGTCAAAGTTCTGCACACCTGCCGATTGAACAAGCTTTATCGAGTCGCAAAATTGAATCCGAAATAGGCTTTAGTATCGGCGTTGCTTTCACCGAAGCTGAACGCTGTTTGAACTGCGATGTGCAAACCGTATTTGTTGAGAACAAATGCATTGAGTGCGACGGTTGTACTGATATCTGCCCGACAAACTGCATCACTTTTACTCACAACGATGAAGAAGATTCGTTACGCAATAAACTCAACGCACCGAGTGTCAACAAAGAACAAGATCTTTATGTTTCAACCGGTTTGCCAACTGGACGGGTGATGGTAAAGGACGAAGACATGTGTTTGCATTGCGGCTTATGCGCCGAACGCTGCCCAACATCCGCTTGGGACATGCAAACCTTCTTATACACAGTCACTAAAGCAGGCAACGAACCAGCTCCCATTCTTACTGAGAAAGTCGCTATACAGACCAAGGCTAAACGGGAGCAAGCAGCATGAGTTCAATCAATAACGCGCCGGTTTTGGATCAAGTGATAAACGACTTCGTGGTTAAGTTCGCCAATGTAAATGGGTCAGGTTCTGCCAGTGCAAATAGCATGTTCGCCAAAGCCATATTCCGCATGGGCATTCCAGTGAGTCCGCGAAATATCTTCCCATCAAATATTCAGGGTGCTCCGACTTGGTATGAAGTACGAGTCAATGAACACGGTTATTTAGGTCGTCGTGGAGGCAAATGCGAGCTAATGGTGTCCGTCAACCCTCAAAGTATGACGAGAGATGTTGAAGAAGTGTGCCCAGGCGGCTACTTTTTCTACGACAACACTTACCCGTTGGACTTCAATTTAATTCGTGATGATATTCACTACATCGGCCTTCCACTAACACAGATTACCAACAGTAATTTTGAAAACCCTCGATTACAACAGCTTTTCAAAAACATTATTTATGTTGGGTCTTTGGCCTTCTTAATCGGCATTGAATTCTCGGCTTTAGAAAGTATTGTTAATGATACTTTCAAGAGTAAACCCAAGCTCATTGAGCCCAATATTAATGCACTAAAATTAGGCTTTGACGAAGCGCAAAAAGCCTTTGCGGAGCCATTACCACTTCAACTAAAACGTAGCAATAAGAATGATGGCAAGATCTTATTAGAAGGCAATGCGGCTTGCGGCTTGGGTGCCGTTTACGGTGGCGCAACCGTTTGCGCCTGGTATCCAATTACCCCGTCAACCTCGGTTGCTGAAGGCTTTGAAAAGTACGCAAAACAATTTCGTATAGACCCAGAAACAGGCAAGAATAATTATGCCGTAATCCAGGCTGAGGACGAACTTTCTGCCATTGGTATGGTGATCGGTTCTAATTGGAATGGAGCTCGTTCTTTTACCGCCACCAGTGGCCCAGGCGTATCATTAATGCAAGAGTTCTTAGGCTTGGCGTATTTTGCTGAAGTACCCGCCGTTTTAATCGATGTACAACGAACTGGACCATCAACCGGCATGCCGACGCGCACACAGCAATCGGACATTCTAATTTCGGCGTATGCATCTCACGGCGATACCAAGCAAGTATTGCTGTTTCCAGCAACACCTAAAGAGTGTTTTGAACTTACTGCCGATGCGTTTGATATTGCTGATCGCTTACAAACACCGGTGATCATGCTCACCGATTTAGACTTAGGCATGAACGAACATATCTGCGACGAATTAGTTTGGGACGAAAATCGCCTCTACGACCTCGGTAAAGTGATGGATGCCGATGATCTAAATAATGCCACCGAAAAATGGGGGCGTTATCTTGACGTTGACGGCGACGGTATCCCATACCGCACCATTCCAGGCGTAGATCCTGAAAAGGGTGCTTACTTTAACCGCGGCACCTCGCGTAATGAATACGCGGCATACACCGAGAGTGGCGATGACTATCAACGTAATATGGAACGCTTAAGTGTGAAATGGGCTACGGCACCTCAGCATTTGCCTAAACCCGTGATAACCGAGCGTGACGCATCGAATAAGATCGGCATTATCCACTATGGTACCAGCTTGCAAGCCACTCACGAAGCCATAGACAAACTGAGTGCTGCAGGACACACAGCGAACGATTTACGCGTGATTGCCTTCCCATTTCATGATGAGGTAGAAGCGTTTATCGAGCGGCATGATCAGATATTCATTGTTGAGCAAAATCGCGATGCACAGCTCAAAACACTGATTGTTAATGAATTAGAAATTGCGCCCAAAGCCTTAAAACCAGTGTTGCACTACAACGGTGACCCGATCAGTGCCGAAAAGATAATCTCGAAAATTAGAACCATTCTCGAGAAAACTGATGCATCAACCAACGTTGCCTAAGAAATTAAAATTTTAAGAAAATATTATGAGTTTCTACAAACCTAGTTTCCGTCACCCATCGGCGCCAAGTAATGAGCTTGGCCTAACCACTAAGGCTTATGAAGGCGGTGTGTCGACCTTATGCGCCGGCTGCGGCCATGACTCGATTAGTGCAGCGATGATTCAAGCAGTATGGGGTTTGAATATCGAACCTCATCGCGTTGCCAAGATGTCGGGAATTGGTTGCTCATCGAAGTCGCCTAATTATTTTTTAGGCAAGGCTCATGGGTTTAATTCAGTTCACGGACGTATGCCATCGGTCACCACCGGCGCCAATGTAGCAAATCGAGATCTAATGTACATCGGCGTCTCTGGAGACGGAGATACCGCTTCGATTGGAATGGGTCAATTCTCACATGTGATACGCCGTAACTTGAACATGATGTACGTTGTCGAGAACAACGGCTGTTATGGTTTGACCAAGGGTCAGGATTCAGCTACCGCCGACGAAGGTTCTAAAAATAAGAAAGGTCGTGCTAACCCCTTCGAAGCAATTGACTTGGTGGCTCTGGCATTAGACTTAGGCGCCACTTTTGTGGCTAGAAGCTTCTCCGGCGACAAGGAGCAATTGGTTCCTCTTATGAAAGCCGCGATGTCACACAAAGGGTTTGCCTTGATCGACGTGGTCTCCCCCTGCGTTACCTTTAACAATCATGCAGGGTCTACTAAGAGCTACGACTATACTCGTGATCACGTGCAGGCAGGGTCGGTAGTAGATTTCGTGCCAATGGCGCAAGAAATCACCTTAGATCAGATTAAAGGTTCTACTCGAAACGTAGATTTACACAATGGCGACTCGGTACGTTTGAGCAAATTAAGTGACGGCTATGATCCCACCGATCGGCATAATGCCATTCGCACCTTGTTAGAGCACAAAGCCGATGACAAATTAATGACTGGATTGATTTACATCGAGCCTGAATCAGAAAATTTTCACGAAACCTTAAATCTTCCAAAAACACCCTTAAACGAACTGGGGGAAGAGTCTCTTTGCCCTGGAGCGTCGGCATTGAGTGCGATTAACGCTGGTTTGCGGTAAGCCACCTTAGCTGAAACCTAAAAAACCACAGCCTCTATAGTGCCAATCCCTCAGTTTGGCGTTATACATATCTTTAGTTGCAAGTTCTAACAAGAACTCCCTTTCTTTATACCTATCAATTGTTATATTATTACATTACACAGAAAACACCTTTCAATACGCTCCCAATGCTAAATTCGTTCAACTTAGACAAATTCGCCATCTTGTTCTCGGGCGTGTGCTTTGTGCATTGTTTATTGACGCCGGTGCTAATAACGTTATTGCCTGCCATTTCGTCATCATCATTGGTCGAAGATATTTTATTTCATCAGCTGATGTTGTGGGCGGTGCTGCCAACCAGCACCATTGCCTTATTCTTGGGCTGTCGAAAACACAAACAGCGCATCATTGCCTACACTGGAATTTTAGGCTTAGGGATATTAGTAGTTGTCGCGTTTTTCGGTCATGAATGGTTCGGATCAACCGGAGAAAAAATTGCAACATCAATGGGTGGTTTAGTATTAGCGTTCTCACACTATTTGAATTACCGAGCGTGCCAAAACACCACTTGTGAAGCTCGTAATTGCGCTACCGAGCACCATCATTAAGCTAACGACCACTTAGAAATAGAATTTTTGCCGTACTAAAATTTAAAGGATATAGTAGGCGGATGAAAAGACTACTAATACTGACTGTTTCGCTGCTCATAAGCGCCTGTCAAGATCAAGCCTCTACATCAACTCAAGTTCAACCCACTGAAGCACCACCCACTGCCAACAAGCAGTTCAGCGATGTTTCTATTGTGCACAATGCCACTATTTATACCGCGGATACTGAATCACTTAAGATCACTGCGTTTGCCCACCGCAGTGGTAAATTCATCGCCGTAGGTAATGTCGAAGAGTTAAGACAACAGTTTCCTGGTGCTCAGAACATTGATATGGACGGCAACACTATCATTCCAGGCATCATTGATGCACACGCTCATTTATTAGGCCTAGGCCAAAGCTTAGTCGATGTTGAACTTCGGGGAACCAAAAGCAAAGCTGAAATTGTAGAAAGACTCAGATCTCGCGCCGGCGACATGCTCGAAGGGCAATGGCTATTAGGTCGAGGCTGGGATCAAAATGATTGGCAAACAATCGAATTACCAACGGCCGCAGACTTAGATATTGCATTTCCTGACCGCCCTGTTTGGTTAGAACGAATTGATGGACATGCAAGCTGGGCCAACAGCAAGGCAATGGAGGTTGCCTCTAAAGACCTGAGCGGCATATGGCAGCCCGAGGGTGGCGAAATAGTTCGCGACACAGACAATAATCCATCAGGAGTGTTTATTGATAACGCTGCCAAGTTAATACAGCAACATGTACCTAGCGAAACGGATGCAGAACTGACTAACGCCTTAAAACTAGCCATGCAAAAAACCGCCAGCGTTGGCCTCACCAGCGTACACGACGCCGGCACTAGTTTACGAGTTTGGAATTTACTAAAGCGATTAAAACAAGATAATCAGTTGGGCGTGAGGGTCTACGCCATGGCCGATGGCGCCAATGAGATGTTAAGCCATTTATGCGAAGCTGGCGTTACTATCGACCCAAGCGCAATGCTCACCTCACGTTCTATCAAACTTTATAGCGATGGAGCACTCGGGTCGCGCGGGGCTGCACTGCTTTCAGATTACAGTGATGACCCAAAAAATGTTGGCTTACTCATCGAGAGCGAAGAAACACTAACATCGCATTCTAAGCGTGCATCAGAGTGCGGTTTGCAAATCAACATTCACGCTATTGGCGATCGTGGCAATCGAGTTACCCTAAATGTGCTCGAAGCCGCCAATGACGGTGGCAACCCTGGTCGTCACCGAATTGAGCACTCGCAAGTGGTTGCATTGGAAGACTTCCAACGCTTCAAAGATCTGAAGTTAATTGCTTCGGTACAACCCACCCATGCCACAAGTGATATGTATTGGGCCGAGGATCGCGTGGGAGCCGAGCGCATTAAGGGCGCTTATGCGTGGCAAAAATTCGCCGGCATGGGCATACCCTTGGCCTTAGGTTCCGACTTCCCAGTCGAAAAACCGGACCCGTTATTGGGTTTCCATGCTGCAGTTGCTCGTCAGGATGCGAAAGGCTGGCCTGAGGGTGGTTGGTATCCAAAAGAGAAACTAACCCGCGACCAAGCGCTACATGGGTTCACTCTAGGTGCTGCTTTTGCTGCATTTCAGGAAGATAAACTGGGTTCGATAAGTGTCGGCAAATTCGCCGATTTCGTGGTCTTGTCTAAAGATATCATGACCGTTCCAGAGGATGAAATTCTAGGCACAAGAGTACTTAAAACCGTCATCAGCGGCCGCCCTGTCTTTTCTATCAAGGAATAAATCGATAAGCTCTAGACAAGCTCATTTGATTAATTGTACACTAATCAAATGAGCAAAGATAACAACACACATGGGGGCGCCAGAGTTGGCGCAGGGCGCCCTAAGGGTTCTGGGAAATACAAGGAACCGACCAAGGCTATTCGGGTTCCCGAAGGCAGTATTAGCTATATTAAAGAATTTCTAGAAAGCTACCCAGATGTCACTGCAATAGGTAATGCTGCATTACCATCTCTGAAAGCAGGCACCCTTGATACAAGCAATGTAGTACGCCTAAAAATACCTTTATTCAGCTCAACAGTGGCCGCAGGCTTCCCATCTCCAGCTGAAGATCACGTTGAAGATACACTCGATCTCAATGAATACATGGTTCAACGTCCTGACAGCACCTTCATGCTTAGAGTTGAAGGCGAATCAATGAAAAACGCAGGCATTATGCCAGACGATATTTTAGTGGTAGACCGTTCGTTAAAGGCAAGTCATAAAAAAATAGTGATCGCGGCCATTGATGGGGAGCTTACCGTTAAACGTTTGTATCATCGCGGCGGTTTAGTGAAACTGCTTCCTGAAAACCCAGCCTACCCCGAGATTGAACTCGAGTCAGATGCCGACCTTGTCATATGGGGCGTAGTTATTGGAAGTTTTCGGCGTTTCCAGTCATTCTAGGAAATAGGTGATAAGTATGCAAAAAATAGATTATTTGGAAGCTCAATCCAAGCTGGCTAAGACGATGCGCCATGTGTGTGAAGAAGACACACCGATTACCATTAATGGTGCCGGTAAAGACCAAGTCGTAATGATGCCACTGGACACCTTTCTTAAATTAAATAGATCCGCAATAGAGCCATTAGAATGCTCACCATTTAAGATACGTCATCAACAGCCTCGTTGACAGAATAATTGGAAAAACAGTTAAAAAACCAAACCTTGCACTTGTCTAAGGGTTTGCTCTATTGTTGGCTGATCAAAATTTTATAGAACCTATTATTTTATGAAAGCCATAATTCTAATTGCGCTGAGCTTAATAGTAAGCGCTTGTGCCCACTCTGGTGTACACACTTCTACA
>CAYQVT010000137.1:7700-9692 GCA_964420885.1 uncultured Gammaproteobacteria bacterium | reverse complement strand
CTTCAAGTGATACTTCTTCAAGTGATACTTCTTCAAGTGATACTTCTTCAAGTGATACTTCTTCAAGTGACACATCGTCAAGTGACACATCGTCAAGTGACACATCGTCAAGTGACACATCGTCAAGTGGTATGTCTTCTACTGAAACATCTTCTACCGAAACATCTTCTACCGAAACATCTTCTACCGAAACATCTTCTACCGAAACGTCTTCTACCGAAACGTCTTCTACCGAAACGTCTTCTACTGAAACATCTTCTACCGAAACGTCTTCTACCGAAACGTCTTCTACTGAAACGTCTTCTACTGAAACGTCTTCTACTGAAACGTCTTGAGTAGCTGGGGCCGGAGCTTCGTTAACGGGTGTTAGTGCTTGAGTCCGAGGCTCTTCTTTGCCAGAATTAATTAACTCAGTTTTACGACCCCATTCAGCGGTATCTATCAAATGCTGATTGGCATAACGCTGATCTAACTGAGATTGAAATTCATCAATCGATTCTCTTGCGAAATTCAAGGTATCGGTACTTAACGGCTTTTCAGTGTCGAGCACATAATTGAATAGCGATTCGCTTAACCACGCGACCTCGGCAATATCCTCGAGGCCCACCATACGAGCTGACCCCTTTAATGTATGAAATGCTCGGCGTAATTCGCGAATTGCGCTGCGATCATTTAGATCCGCTTTACATATTTCATATTGAATATTAGCTTCACCGAGTACTTCCACACTTTCTTCAAGAAACACTTCAAAAATAGTCTCGTCTACAACCGGGGCTTCCTTCTGATCTACCGCATGTAGCTTGGCTATTTCAGTGGACGAGAGATTCTCCGATGCGAGCTCGGATTCTTCTATTTGCTCGACAACGTCATCACCTAACTCAGCAATATCCATGTCATCGTGAAAGCGTACCGATGCCTCATCGTCATCAGATTCGATAGCTGATTTTTTGTAAGCCAGTTCAGCATCTCTTTGGATTTCTTCTTGAGTTTCTTCGGTACCATAGAGCGTAATGATTTGCTCTGTAATAGCCGCCATATTATGCTGCAAACTATTGGTGATATTATCGGTGAGGAAAGCGGGTTCCTGAGAAATAACGTCCACCAAGCGGTCTTGTTCAGCGACTAAATGCTGAACTTCTGATAAGTTGGTTTTCTTAGCCAGAATTGTGAGATCACGCAGACTGGATTTTAAATTAGTAAACAACTCGAAATCAGACTGATTGGTAAGCCAAGAAAATAAAGAATCAGAAGCAACATCCAGCAAATCCTCTACATCACCACGCGATACTTTCTTTCCAATCGCTACTTCAAGATCCGTAATACTGCGGTCTAGAAGATAGTCCATACCCGTGCGGTTACTCTGGAGGCCTTTTACATATTCTTCCATAGTGCCGATCGAAATGGCCAAGGCCTCATTCAATTCGGCACTTGATTCAATTTCACCTTGCTCGAGCGCGATAAATTGTTCTTCGGCCATCTTAAGCAACAGCCCAACTTTTTGCTCCCCAAGAACTTGCAGAGCACCTCGAATTTGTCTTATCTTGCCGTCAATTCCATTGAGAACATCGGTTTGCGATGGGTCGGTGCCAAAAACCTCTAATTTTTGCTCGATATCTTTGAGATTTTCCTCAACTTCACTACCTACAACGTCCAATAGAGCTTGCCGTTCGCTGCCAGATAAGTGAGAACCGTCCATTTCTTCGGTTAGCTCTTCTTGATTATTTAGGGCGGCAAGCGCTTGGCGTTTAATTTGCCCATTTTGTAGCCAATTACTATCCACATCTTCGGGATTATTGATACTGTTCTCAACGAACATCAACGCTGATGCTAGATGAAAACCTGTATCATCGTCACGCTTAACTAATCCACGACGCATTCCACGTGCGATCTCACTCGCCTGTGCTGAAATTTCGTGCACAATTCCTACGTCGTTCTGTTCAGTAGCATTCTCAAGCACTTCGAGTTGAGTCAGCATATCAACCAAACCGCTGC
>CAYQVT010000137.1:0-7690 GCA_964420885.1 uncultured Gammaproteobacteria bacterium | reverse complement strand
AGTTTCAAAGTAGCTGGTTACCAACTGTCGAATTAACGTCAAAGGTAATTCGCCTTTGTCTCTCAGAGTGGTTAAATTTGCCTCTAAAGCCTGCAAATCGACTACTCCGTCATCTAACTTTAGCGCTGGAAAATATTCATGAAGTTTAAATGCGTCAACTATTTCGTCCATACGCTCGGTGCGTTTTTCTCCAACACCAGTGTAAAACAACATGATTTTAATCAGTTCGTCAGCTGGGTCTCGAACCAAAGCCGACTCACCATGTTCCTCTAAATCTCGAAATCGATCGTCGATCTGGCGAAAGATACGGCTATGAACCAGCTTATTTGCGATATCGTTATGCTTCACGTAATCGGCATACGCAGAAGCAACCCACCACAAACGAGCCACCGCACCAAAGGTACTCATATGAAAAAGTTTATCGATCACCATCGCCATTTTATCAACGGCTGTATCGTCATTGTCACGCAGCCATTGCAACAAAAAGGTTTGGTAATACACCCTCAATGCTTTAGCGCGCTCGATATAAACCTTATCTTTAAGTGCCTTTCTGACAGTGACCTCAGGATAGACTTCGATCATTGGTGAAAATAGCGATGAGATCTCGATGCCTTTTTTTCCACGAGTAGAACGAATTTGGTTAATCAACTCTACGACATCTGTAGGATTTTCTGGCAAACCATTTTCAATACGCGCAAAAGTAGCTTTAAGCGCCGTAAAAGCGCTATCAAGAAGCACAACGAAACTCGACTTTCCTATCTTACTGTCCGTAGCGGTGAAATCATCGATCAGCGACTCACCTTCCATCAATAAGGACGATAAAGCTTTCATCTCTAACATCTGGAGTGAACCCACGACCTGATGCAAGTGATTGCTTAATCCGTAGAGGTGATCTTTATCGTCGGTGGTGACGAACTGCTGTAGCTCGGTACTGGCGCTATTAAGCGTCAGCTCAACTTCACCTTTAACCCATTTGAAGGTTTCAATGTCTATATTAGAATAGATGGACATATCCGGTCTCAGTACTCGTTCGTTTTTATGAGTCTTATTTCGTATTGATTACGTCTTCGCCAGCGCTTAACCGACAGGCAGCTTGAATCGTGATACCGATGTTTCTAAGTCTTTCGCAAGTTCTAACAGTTTAGCGATCGAGTTGGCCGATTCTTGTGCTTTGCGTGACGTGTCAGTCGATGAATCACTCACCAAGGCAACTTGTTCAGACACCTTGATCACCGTTTCAGCTTGCTCATTTGAATCTTTCGAGATCCCTTCTACCAAGCCAGATAAACGCTGCGACACGTTTTCAATATCGGCCAATGCATTTCCGGCGGAGTCAGCAACTCGGGTACCGGATACCACTTGTTGCGTCGCTTTCTCCATCGAAAGTACCGCGTCGTTAGTATCGTTTTGAATGGTGGTTACAAGTTCAGCAATTTTCTTTGTCGCCTCGGTGGAACGCTCCGCAAGGCTTTGCACCTCATCCGATACAACTGCGAAACCTCGTCCTGCTTCACCCGCCATCGATGCTTGAATCGCTGCATTCAGCGACAAGATGTTCGTTTGTTCTGCGATGTCGTCAATCAGGGCTACGATATCTCCGATTCGCTGAGATGATTCCCCTAACCGTTTAATTCGTTTAGACGTATCTTGAATTTGCTCGCGCATATTTTCCATACCTTCGATGGTGTCGCGCACCGCCTGCGCACCCTGTGAAGCGGCGTGCAGCGATTCGGTCGCCATGGTTGAAGAACTGTTTGCTTGCTCTGACATCTCACGCATGCCTCGTGATACTTGCTGCATTAATGTTGCAGCCTTAGATATTTGATCCGACTGAGAAATATTCGACTTAGAAACTGATTGTGCATTTGTCACAGCTTGCTCAGATTCGTTAGCCACTTCGATTGATGCGCGGTTAATTTGCGATACCAGCTCCCTCATCTCGATCACCGCGAAATTAACCGAATCTGCGATCGCTCCGGTTATTTGGTCGGTTACCTCGGCTTCTACTGTTAAATCACCATCGGCTAATGCACTCATCTCATCAAGAAGTTTTAAAATTGACTCCTGTTGATCTGCCAAGGTTTCTTCTAAACCTGCATCATGTTGTACCAATTCTCGTGTCTGCGCCTGGCTATAACGCCATAAACCGAACGCACCCAATAGACCAAATATAAATGGCGATAAGGTAACTAAGTTACTTACAAGTTTTACCGTTCCTGTTTGATTGCTAGCCTCTAAGGTTCGCTCCGAAAAACTAACCCCTTGACTACGCATTTGAGCCAGCGCGGTACGCGCTTCGCTCACCGAGCTGGCTCTATCACCGATTTCCAGTACACGAGCTTCGAGATCAGCGTATTGAGCACGCAATGGCTCTGCTGCAGTGCCCACAATGGCGGCTGAGTTACTAACTATACGACCAAGTGTTTCCTGCAGGCGAACCATCAAGCCATTTTGTTGGTCGGCTAACTGAGCTAAATTACTATCGGAGGTAAAATAATTACGATTAGAACCGTTTAAACGACTCAAAATTCCGTTTAGGTTGGAGGCTTCCGATGTCAGGAATAGATATTTATCTTTTGAAGTGCTTGCGGTCTTATTACGACCTTCTTTAGCCACGGCTTCCACAAAAACAACTGAATCACCGACTGCTCGAGATAAACGACCATTAAGCGCAAACAGTTTTTCTTTTACTTCGGTAACTTCCTGCTGATTTGCCAAAAACTGCTCTGAGGCGGCTTTATAGCCCGCCCACAATTCTGCTACCTCAGCGTCATGCGAGCCATTTGCAAACAGCGCATTCGCCAACGTTCCACTAAGACTGGAACCCATAGTCAATCGATTAACTGAATCTTCGACATCAGTCAGGGCTCGACTTACTGCCTCAAAACGACCGGTTTCGGTCATCGCTTGAGCAGCGGCCAAACTCGCGAGATTTACTTTCGACACAGCATCACGGCTGTGATCAGCACGCTGCCTTTGCTCACTTACCGCAGGGCCCAATAGCGACGCTGATAGCAAAGCCAGTGCAATAAAAAATAGCGTAAAAATCAACCACAGCTTTTCATTACCACCGCTTTTCGTTGGAGTATCAGCCGCATCTGGCGACTCCTCACCAATGTCAAAACCATCTAAATCATCCAAGTTAGCAAGATCAGCATCATCGTATAAATCTTGCAAATCATCTGTCCCAACGCTATCTAGATCAAGGATGCTATCTTGGTAATCTTGTTTCGGGTTACTCATTTTTCCACCTATTCCACTTGTACTTATCTTTTATGCCGCTCTTTTTATGGCGGTCTGTTTATAATTAAATTGCTTTCATCTGCGATGCGTTTACTGGATCTCTCTAAACTGCTCAGACGATAAGAGGCCGGTCACATTTAAGTGAAACCAGTCCTTCCCATCTGCATGGAAACCAGTGTCGACGTAGGAACTCAAACCATCAAGTAACTCTTGCTTATCATCTAGGTTTTCGAACTCCTGAGCCCCTTCAAAGTAACGAAAACCGATTACGCGGCTGACCAAAAGAGCACTCTGTTGGCTTGCGTCATTTAATAACAGCAAATGGCCTCTTTGTGCTTGAGTCGCTCGGCCATAGCCGGCAAATAAACTCAGATCTGTGACTGAATAGAGCACGCCTTTCGAATTAATCAAACCGCGCATCCAACTTTTTGTCTGCGGCACCACCATAAGGTTGTCGCAAGTAGACACTTCTTTTATGTCTTGAGCATCGCAATAATAATTAACGCCATTAACAACGTAAGCAATATTTTTCACACCGGCCGACTGTGTGGCATAGCTTAAGCCTTGCTCAGCTAGGGAAAGCGCTTCGTTGCGAATTGTCCTCAATACTTCAAATGGTGCGTTATTTGTCATTATATATCGAACGGCTTGGGTTCATTTATTCAAGTTAGAATGGTTCTCAGGCCAGTTAAAATCGAACAGAGCCTATTAGCAATGCAACTCGATTACTGGATCGGACCTAACAAGGCTCTGAGCTTACTTAACAATAATTTAGGGTTTGCGGGCTTGACGATGTAATCGGTGGCACCTTGGCGTTCGGCCCATACACGATCAGTTTGCTGCGACTTTGAGCTCAACATCAACACGGGTATATCAGCCGTTTCTAATTGACGAGAAATAGCACGCGTCGCTTGGAAACCGTTCATTTCAGGCATCACCACATCCATCAAAATACAATCCGGCTTGATTTTCTTGGCGGCGTCAATGCCTTCTCGTCCAGACGGCGCATAGACGACTTTATAACCCCCGTGATCAAGGATATTCTTAACGTATAAAAAATCGGTTTTAGAGTCGTCAACGACCAGAATAGTTTTACTAGACATATTTTTCTTAGGCTTTTCTTTGGATATTTACTTTAATCAAATAGTGAGATGAAAGGATTTTCGAGCTTACACATATCGATAAATCGCTTCTAATAATTCGCTCTTAGTAAACGGCTTGTTAATGTGCTGTTCAGAGCCAGCAACTCTGCCACGCGCTCGATCAAACAAACTGTCTTTACTGGAAAGCATGATAACGGGTGTGTTGCGAAAATAGCTGTTATTTTTAATTAGCTTACAAGTTTGATAACCATCTAAACGGGGCATCATAATATCAACGAAAATAATATCAGGGCGCGTATCGGTAATCACCGACATCGCCTCAAAACCGTTGGTTGCAGTAAAAACTTCATACCCTTCTTTCTTCAGAATAGTTTCCGCTGTCATGCGGATCGTCTTACTATCGTCAATCACCATAACTCGGCAATCGGACGGTTCATGTTTATTTTCAGTTGCTTGCGTAGAGTTTTCCGACATATTCGTATTTTTGTAGAGCTTTTGAGACAAAGCTTGTTCGGAGCCAGTTCTATAAATTAGCGCCGATCTAAGCAAGATTGCGAACTTATAGGTTTAAATTATTGTTATTCATATTATTTAACTTCCCTAACATACATCATTGATGTTTTTTTGTTAATCAAAAAGTGTCATTTAATGGCCAACTTGATGTTTTTCTGTTTATTCTCCAAAACCCATCGCTTTTACTTATAATGACTGGAAATTAAGCGTCAATGCAACAATAAGCCGTGACTCTAATCAATCCACCCCTAATTAGCTTATTTATTAATTTAGCAGCATGCCAATAACCTGGAAAGTATATATGCTGCGATGTTCGGATGATTCGCTGTACACTGGCATTACTGTCAATCTAGAGCGCCGGCTTAAAGAGCATAATTCCGACAATAACAAGGGCGCCCGCTATACACGAGCTAGGCGACCAGTAAGCTTGGTATATCAAGAAAACTGTGAAGACCGCGCACACGCGAGCGTTAGGGAACACCAACTTAAAAAGCTCTCTCGAAGCGAAAAACTAAAACTCGTACTGAACTCACATCAACCATGAGCAAGCGCAAACTTAATCGACGGCAAGAGTGGCGCGCTGAAAAGATACAGCAAGAACGACAAGCCCGCTCAGAGAGAAAGGAACGAGATCTCAGTCGGCGAGCGCAGTCGGGAGAATTGAGTAGCGAGCAGCAAGGTTTAATCATCTGCCGTTATAGTAAACATTTCGAAGTCGAAGCGCTTGAAGGCGACGATAAGGGCACCATTCACCGTTGCGTTTCTCGAAATAATTTAGGCTCATTAGTCGCGGGTGATCGCGTGGTTTGGCGCGCAGGCGCAGATAAGACTGGCGTCATTGAAGGCAGGCTTGCGCGTTGTTCGATACTTGAAAGACCCGATAATTTTGGCAATTTAAAAGCGGTTGCCGCAAATATAAATCAAATGTTAATCGTCATTGCTTGTGAGCCCGAACCTCAACCAAACTTAATAGATCGTTATTTGGTTGCTGCTGAGCTTATGAGTATTCGTCCGATACTCGTGTTAAATAAGGCTGATCTTATTAACGAAGACAATTCAACGCACTTTGAAGAATTATTTGAGCGTTATATTAAGCTAGGCTATAAAATCAGCAAAATAATCAGCTCGCGACACCAGCAAGCTGAGCTTAGCAATCTTCCAGATCTAATTGATCAGCGCACCAGCATTGTCGTTGGTCAATCTGGTGTAGGTAAATCGTCGCTTATCAACACCTTACTACCTGAAGCACGACTGGAGGTCGGCGAGCTTTCCAACGCCTCTGGAGAAGGCACCCATACAACTACCAAAGCTAAGTTATTTCACCTGCCTTGTGGGGGCCAGCTAATTGATTCACCTGGTATTCGTGATTTTAGTTTGTGGCATATCGACATCGCCCAGCTACAACATGGTTTTATCGAAATCGCAAACCTCTTGGGTCGTTGTAAATTCAGAAACTGCCAACATGAACTAGAACCGGGGTGCGCGGTATTGTCAGCGGTAGAAAACGGTCAAATAGATCCTGAGCGTTTCGACAGCTATGAAAGGACAAAACAAGCGATACTTGAGCAGCAAAAGCGTTAAGCGATTTAAAGTCCTCTCTTGTATCGTTATCAAAGCAAATAACCGATCTTAAGGCGTTAGGTATTTAATCTGAATCGATAACTCCCACTCTGTAACCAAAGCCCTTCACTTTGCTCGCCAGCCAAATCCATCGCTTCGCTAACCCATTGAAAGTAAACACTTCGATTAAGCCGCGCCCATAAATCATAGCGAACATTAATGTAGGGCAACCATTGCCCATTATATTCTCGAAGAACAACTGGATTAGCATCGCCAACAATGATTTGCTCGTGAGTATTGGTAACGGCTATCCAAGTATTATCGACGCGCTCCATCTGATTAATTAAATAAGGCACGTCGTCCACCTCGATAGACAACTTTTCAGCTGGCGTCACTAGATAATGCTGTCCGTCTTCAAACCATAAGATACTGGCAAATAACGCGACTAGTTTTTCTCTCAGTATTGGGTCGCCTTCATGAAACCAAAATCCGTTCTTGTCAATCCGCATATCAATCGTGCCATGCCTTTCGGGCTTCCATAAGTGCACTGGTGGTTGGCGTTGTGCATCTATTTGCTTGGCAATTTCTTCTAATCGTGTCATTCGACAAGTATACCCAAGAATTCACCGCTTGCGGGAGGCTCTGTGGCATGGCAGTCTCGACCCAATAGTCGCCACCTCTGGATTTTTATGTTTTCACTACACCCTCAACTTGATGCTGACACTTTTCACGTGGGCGAGCTTCCGCTATCAAAATTATTATTAATGAACCAATCGGATGTACCCTGGGCGATTCTGGTGCCGCGGAGAAACGACATACTAGAATGGCATCACCTAAACGTGGAAGACCAACAGCAATTACATGCTGAGTCTATGGCTCTAAGTGCAATATTAATGAACCTTTTCAAAGGTGATAAGCTCAATACTGGCGCCTTAGGTAACCTCGTGCCCCAGCTCCATTTGCATCACATTGTCCGTTTCAAGCATGACGAGGCCTGGCCAAGGCCGATCTGGGGCAATATTACCGCCAATTCCTACTCAAAATTACATAAAAAGGAGGTAGTAGCGAACTTAGCTAGCGCTCTCGCCGATACAGCCATTGACTTCTCCCTATGTTGAACCTTCCGAAAAACATTTACCTTATCTCTTTAGTAATGGCGTGTGGGTTTGCGATCACTTCTATGATGGTTCTATTGTCGGGAATAATTGGCGCTCAAATTGCCCCTAGCCCTAAATACGCCACATTGCCAATGAGTGCGATGGTCATTGGCG
>CAYQVT010000136.1:0-9736 GCA_964420885.1 uncultured Gammaproteobacteria bacterium | reverse complement strand
CTTAATAGACATAAACACAGTTTCGTAGTCGCCTGAAACGGGGTCAACTTTGATGACATGGGATGGCGAGATTGCAGTAGGGTCTTTTGAATGTTTAACGAAGGCTAAAATATCAGGGTGCGAACCGACAAATAGTGCGCCATCTTGAGCGACATCGATATTGTCGGGAGAAGTATTGACCGGTATTTCTCTTCTCTTGCTGAGTACACCGGTGTTTGGGTCTCGATCAAAGATATTCACACGGCGTGCCACCGCCTCTGCCACGTACAATTTTTTGCCATCGTCTGAGATATTCACTCCGTTTGCGGTAATCAGCCCGCCTGCCGCGAGGCTCACCTGCTTGCCATCGTAATGCATGACGTTGGTAACCGGTAAACCCAGATACAATTCCAAGGTTAACAAGGCGCCGCTGGCTGCTGTTTGCATATTTGTGACATAAAACTGCTCTGGACCAACCCCAACGATGTCATTAGGGTTGGTAAACAATTCAGAGGTGATTGTATCCAAGTGTGTTAAATAGTCATTCTCGCCAAGACTGAAGATTTCAACTGAATGGCCATTGTGAGGGTGATTAACCACGAAGAGACGGCGTTCACCATTTTTTCCACGCCAAAGATGTATGCCATGTGGAGCGAACCCTTTTGGAAATTCTCCTTCAAGTTGGCGAGCAGGCTTATCCGGTGTGTTCAGATTGAGTACGTAAACTCCCACGCGCCGCCCATTATCGAGGTCACGGCGATCGGTAGCGGCAATATAGGCTAGCCCAGTTTGATGATCGATTTGGATGTCCTCTGGACCAGGCGCAATCTCAATCTTGTCGCATTGATCGGCGAGCACGGTCTCAAAATCAGTAAACTGACCAGACCCCATAATCACAAGAAACAGAGTTCGCCCTAGAAGAGTGACCCCAACAACGACGGAAATAACCACAATGAATACGCGCATGACGGCTACTTTATATGAGTACTGGCGATTAAAGCAATATCAATTACCCAGATCATCACAATGATGAATAGAGTTGGTGCCCGTCTCGGTAATACAACTTCATTGTTGTTATAAAATCATCGCCACTCCATGTCGTTCGATCGACAACAAAGATAGCGTTCCCGGTCTCGCTCTCTAGCGCATCAGCGACTCTTGTACTGGCGTTTTGCGCCGAGAAAACAACGTCTCCTTTAGAGAAAGGTACTGTTTTTACTAACCACTCGTTAACGCTAATTCGATCAAGCGGCGCGGTTAAGATGTCTGGAACCGCTTGCATGTTTACCCAACGTTCTTCGAACGCATATGGGCGATCATCGGCTAAGTGGATGGTTTCAATAAAGAGTGCCGGGGTCGACTCGGCGAGGCGCAAACGGCTACGTATTGAAGCTGTTGGAATCTTCTGTTCTTGTAATATGATTTGATGGCGGTATTTGCACGCCGTCGCTTCCACCTGCTCTCGAATAATTGGTATGTCTAGTTTTGCCTGCCGTATTGGCATTTTACAGACTCTGGTGCCGCCCTTGCGCTTACGAACCAACAAACCATCGTCGGCTAAGGTTTGAAGTGCTCGGTTGATGGTTGTTCGCGCACAGCCGTACTCGTCGGCAAGACTAACTTCATTCGGTATCAGTGCCCCGAGTTCCCATTCACCCGACTCAATCCGTTGTCTGATCGATTGGCGAATAGTGTGATGAGAGTTGCCTGTCATAGGTGAGCCCGTAAGCGTTTGATCGTATGAAAAAAATTTGCCGATATGCTATCACGGTTAATATGTCTGCCGTCTTTCACCATGTGCCTGCCCGCCGCCCAAACTTCACTGACGACGTCATTATCGCTGGCGAATATCCAAGTATCGAGAATAGCGTCATTCGAAAGTCCCGCGATAGAGTAATGTTGATCGTTAAGGGCAATCAAGTCTGCCAGAGTCCCTACTTCTATCCTGCCGGAATTTCGTGCCAATGCCTGAGCCCCTCCTGCCGCAGCCTGTTGGTAAAGAAAGCGACCATTGGACCGGCATGCTTGATTACTCAACACCACACGTCTTTGGTCTCTTAAGCGTTGCGTAATTTCCAGCATTCGTAGCTCTTCGCTGAGGCTTATTTTAACATTTGAGTCCGAACCGACTCCAAAACGGCCACCGTGTTTTACAAAGTTTGATGCATCAAATATTCCGTCACCCAGATTTGCTTCAGTGATCGGACATAAGCCGGCTACTGCGCCTGATCTCGCCAAGTCTTTTAGCTCAGAATCATCGGTATGCGTTGCATGTACTAGACACCAGCGTTCGCCGACATCAACGTTGTCCAACAACCAGCGCACGGGTCGAGTTCCAAGTGCATTGAGCACTTCTTCGACTTCGCTTTGTTGTTCAGCTATGTGGATATGTACGGGGCCAGCGTTGTCAAGTGAGCTTGCCATCATAACGCCTTCCTTAGTTACAGCTCTAAGAGAGTGCGGCGCGGTTCCAAGTGCATAATCATTAGGTAGGCCACTCAGACGAGAAGTGAGCGTTTGGTACAGCGATTGGTATTGATCAAGATCGCATGCAAAGCGACGTTGGCCACCTTGCAAAGCTCGATTGTCTAGGCCCCCCCGCATATACAGAACCGGTAAGTGGGTATAGCCAATACCAGTACTCAAAGAGGCTTGAATCAGACGCTCTGAAAGCTCGCCGATGTTGTCATATTTCTGACCCTTATGATCGTGGTGTAAATAATGGAATTCGGCAGAGGCAGCAAAACCGGATTCTAACATCTCCATTTGAACTAGCGCGGCGATGGTTTCAATATCGTCGGGAGAGAGTATCTCCAGAAAGCGATACATAGTCTTACGCCAGGTCCAAAAATCATCTATCGAGTTACTGCCGCGTTGTTCGGCTAGGCCAGCCATGGCACGTTGGAAAGTATGGCTGTGAAGGTTAGAAAGAGCCGGCAGTAAGATGCCTACCTCTGTATGTTGGCCGGTTACATTGCTTGAAACATCGTTTATAAGCCCAGAATCACCAAAGGTAACGGCGACATTTTGCTGCCAACCCGATGAGGTTAAGGCTTGCTTCGCGAAGATTGTAGTTGTCATTAACCTTAATCTATTTATAATATGTACATACATAATATATCAATGTTAGATTTATCTGACAACATTTATGCATCGCGATACTCTCTATACCGATTGCCGAGTGGCAACCCTGCAATATGGAAAAAATAATTACGGTCTTATAGATGATGCGGCCATTGTTGTGGTTAATGGTCGTATTGCTTGGGTCGGAGACGTTCAAACAGTACCCGAACAGTATTCAGGTCTTACCTCGGTGGTTCTAGGTCGTCGCCTGGTCACTCCTGCGCTAATCGATTGTCATACACACCTGGTTTTCGCTGGTAATCGTGCTCGGGAATTTGAGATGAGGTTGAATGGCGCGAGCTATCAAGAAATTTCTGAATCGGGCGGTGGCATAGTCTCAACCGTCAAGGCCACCCGTGCGGCGAGTGACAACCAACTTATCCAAGACGCAGTTAATCGCTTAGACGATCTGATTGACGAGGGTGTGGCAGTGGTTGAAATAAAGTCTGGTTACGGCTTAACCGTAGCCGATGAACTGCGCATGCTTCGTGTGGCAAGAAAGTTAGAGTCCATGAGGCCTGTAAAAATCGTGACTACAATGCTGGCGGCACACGCGATTCCGCCAGAGTATCGAGATAGATCAGATGACTATATCGACGAGGTCGCGATACCGAGCTTACGCCAAGCTCATGAAGAAGGCTTGGTCGATGCAGTTGACGGCTTTTGCGAAACAATTGCTTTTTCAAACACTCAAATCGAGCGTATTTTTTCGGTTGCTCAATCGTTAGGTTTGCCGGTCAAATTACATGCTGAACAATTGTCAGATCAAAAGGGCGCCTTGCTGGTTGCCAAGTACAAGGGCTTGTCAGCTGACCATCTTGAGTTTATCTGTGTAAATGACGTGGAAGATTTTGCCAAATCTGGAGCGGTCGCGGTCATGTTGCCTGGCGCTTTCTATACCCTGGGCGAAACACAGCGTCCGCCTATTGAACACTTTCGTAAGGCAGGGGTCGAGATGGCAGTTGCCACTGATTGTAACCCAGGCAGCTCGCCTATTTCTTCTCTATTAAGTTGTATGAATATGGCCTGCACTCAATTTTCAATGACCCCCGAAGAAGCGTTCGCGGGTACTACAAGATGTGCAGCTAAAGCACTTGGTTTAACACGCGAATATGGAACTATTGAGTCAGAAAAAAAGGCTGAGTTGGCTGTGTGGGACGTGCAACATCCTGCCGAATTGGTCTACTGGGTAGGGCCATCAAAGCTTCATAAGCGCATATCTTATTGGGGGCAGGAATGATCGAACGTTTATTTCCGGGGCAAGCCAGCTTGGCGCAGCTCGAAACCATCTATCGAAATAGGGCGAGTTTTGAAATAGCGCCAGACGCGTTCGATACGGTTAGAGTAAGTGAATCGAGGCTCCTTGAAAAGCTCAAAAGCGATGAGACTATTTATGGCGTAAACACTGGCTTTGGAAAACTCGCGAGCGTCAAAATTGACGAACAGGATTTACTTAGCTTACAACGAAACCTAGTGCGTTCTCATTGCGCAGGCTTCGGTGAGCCGCTTGCCGCGGACATTGTTCGTTTGATTATGGCGTTAAAGTGTTTGTCATTGGGTCGTGGGGCTTCAGGTGTCAGAGTGTCTGTGATCGAACAGCTGCAGAGCATGGTTGCGGCCGATATCATCCCCGTAATTCCTTCTCAAGGTTCGGTTGGTGCATCTGGCGATCTTGCTCCCCTGGCTCATATGGCAGCGAGTATGATCGGTGAAGGAGACGTTTTTTATCGAGGTGAAAAGCGAGCGTCGGCAGAAGCGCTTGGCGAGGCTGGCTTACAGCCAATAGAGCTTAAAGCAAAAGAAGGGCTCGCGTTATTGAACGGCACACAAGCTTCAACCGCGCTGGCGTTGGCAGGTCTTTTCGATGCATGGAGACTAGCGGTCTCATCAATTACCTCGGCGGCGCTTTCCATCGACGCGGCTATGGGTTCCAGCGCACCATTCCGAGATGAGATTCATCAATTGCGCGGCCATCCAGGTCAAATCGAGAGCGCTCGTCGACTTCGTGAATTACTAGCAGGGTCAGAAATACGCGAAAGCCATAAAGCGGGGGACGAACGGGTTCAAGACCCCTATTGTTTACGCTGTGCCCCTCAAGTAATTGGTGCGTGCTTGGATCAGTTGAGACACGCCGGTAATACTCTCCAGATTGAAGCTAATGCAGCCACCGATAATCCGTTGGTTTTGTCGAATGGCGATATCATTTCAGGGGGCAATTTTCACGCCGAACCAGTGGCGTTAGCGGCCGATCAGATCGCCATAGCCGTCTCCGAAATTGGTTGCATAGCGCAACGCAGAATCGCACTATTGGTTGATCCCGCTTTGAGTTTTGGTTTGCCCGCGTTTCTGGCGCCGGACCCAGGTTTAAAATCTGGCTTGATGATCGCCGAAGTGACTTCAGCCGCGTTGATGAGTGAGAACAAAGCCCTGTCAAACCCTCGTTCGATTGACTCGACACCCACCTCGGCAAACCAAGAAGACCACGTATCGATGGCGTGTCACGCGGCGCGTCGGCTATTGGAGATGAACCGAAATTTGTCGGCCATTATCGGTATCGAGTCAATGGCCGGTGCTCAAGGCATTGAGCTTAGAGCGCCGCTAAAAACCAGTGAACACTTAGCAGGCATTGTCACTTCGATAAGATCGCTTTGCCCATCACTGGTGGATGATCGAATGGTCAGCACCGATATCGAGAAGTTGGCGTGTCTTGTCCAACACACCACTCAATTGAGTGAGCTTGGAAGCGGGGTTATGGCGTTGGAGTTGTCAAATGCAACTGGTTGAGGTGACGCGAGGCTCACGGCCTATAATCTTGGCACAGCCACACTCTGGACTCTTTGTACCTAAGGAAATTGCCAGTAATTTGAATTCGCTAGGCAAGCAACTGCTGGATACTGACTGGCATATTCCTAAACTGTACGATGGCCTATTGCTAAACGCGACTTTGGTGAAAGCCAACTTTAATCGCTATGTGATTGACCCTAATCGTGCGCCAACAGGTGAGAGCCTTTACCCAGGTCAAAATTCCACTGGTCTAGTGCCTCTTAGTACATTTGATGGGGCACCGATCTGGAATACAGAACCTAATGAGAATGACATTCAAAATAGAGTGAGCCGTTTTCACGATGAATATCACCAAGCTCTGCGCAGCGAAATTAATCGGCTGAAGGCTAAACACGGCGTCGTGATCATTTATGACTGCCATTCGATTCGATCGAAAATACCGCATTTATTTGATGATCGGTTGCCGGACTTGAACATCGGCGATAATAGGGGCGCGTCCTGTGCCTCAGAGATTACTGCCAATATCGAAAAAGTCTGTCGCAACGCTACCGGACATTCATACGTCATCAATGGGCGTTTTCGAGGTGGCTGGACAACGCGTCACTATGGGCGCCCAAGCGAAGGAGTGCACGCGATACAAATGGAACTAGCTCAGTGCGCGTACCTTGAAAGCGAGGTCAGTCCATTCAATTACGATGATCAAAAAGCGTCTTCTTTGAGATCAGTTCTATCCGACATTCTTGATGAAATAAACAACACCATTCTTAACCATTCTTTGCGAGTGCTACTATGAATAAACCTCTAAATACCAAACGCAATGTTCGTAGCCCAAGAGGCACTGAACTGACCTGTAAGTCCTGGGCGACCGAAGCGCCGTTTCGAATGATTCAAAATAACTTGGATCGTGAAGTTGCCGAAAACCCCGACGAACTTGTGGTTTATGGCGGTATCGGTAAGGCGGCTCGAACGTGGAAAGATTTTGATACCATCTTGCAAACACTAAAAACCCTCGATCAAGATCAAACCCTGCTGATTCAATCGGGCAAGCCCGTAGGTGTATTTCCAACCCATAAAGACGCGCCTAGGGTTCTGATTGCCAATTCTAATTTGGTACCGCATTGGGCGAATTGGGAGCACTTCAATGATCTCGATAAAAAAGGCTTGATGATGTACGGGCAGATGACCGCAGGTTCGTGGATATACATCGGCAGCCAAGGAATAGTGCAAGGAACCTACGAAACCTTCGTTGAGGCGGGTCGGCAACATTACGCTGGTGATCTGACTGGGCGGTGGATTTTAACGGCCGGCTTAGGGGGGATGGGAGGGGCCCAACCTCTGGCGGCGGCAATGGCGGGTGCCTGTTGTCTCGCTATTGAGTGTGATCCCGACAGTATCGAATTTAGGCTGCGAACACGATACCTAGATGATAAAGCTGAGACTCTTGATCAGGCACTGACAATGATTGATCAGTGGACTAAGGCCGGTGAGGCAAAGACCGTGGGTCTATGTGCTAACGCTGCCGATGTTTTCCCCGAGCTTGTAAAACGAGGCGTGCGGCCAGACATTGTCACCGACCAGACTTCTGCTCACGATCCGCTCAATGGTTACTTACCTCAGGGATGGGATTTGGCTGAATGGAAGGAAAAACGTGTGTCAGCTCCGAGGGACGTAATCGCCGCTGCCAGCGCGTCGATGAAAATCCAAGTAGCGGCGATGCTCGAATTTTGGCGTCAAGGGGTTCCAACAGTTGACTATGGCAATAATATTCGCCAAGTTGCTTTCGATCAGGGCTTGCAAGATGCTTTCGATTTCCCTGGATTTGTTCCTGCTTATATTCGGCCGTTGTTTTGCCGAGGGGTGGGGCCGTTTCGTTGGGTTGCCCTGTCAGGTGATCCAGAAGATATTTATAAAACTGATCAGAAGGTAAAAGAGCTGCTTCCCGATGATACGCATTTACATCGGTGGTTGGACATGGCTCGAGAACGTATTGATTTTCAAGGCTTACCTGCGCGAATCTGTTGGGTGGGCTTAGGCGATCGTCATCGCTTGGCCTTGGCATTTAACGACATGGTCCAGAGTGGTGAATTGAGTGCTCCGGTTGTTATCGGTCGCGACCATCTTGATAGTGGTTCGGTTGCAAGTCCAAATCGTGAAACTGAATCAATGAAAGACGGCTCGAGCGCAGTATCTGATTGGCCACTATTGAACGCCTTACTTAACACGGCTGGAGGGGCTACTTGGGTGAGTTTGCACCACGGCGGCGGCGTTGGTATGGGGTTTTCTCAGCATTCTGGCGTGGTTATTTTAGCCGACGGTACCGACGATGCCGCTGCTCGCTTGGGTCGTGTTCTTTGGAATGACCCAGCAACGGGAGTCATGCGCCACGCTGATGCGGGATATCAAGAGGCGATCGACTGCGCAACAGAGCAAGGCCTAAATCTCCCAGCGATATTGTAAAAGCTGTGTTTATGGGGTTGTTGAAGGCATAACAATTCTTGCATTTGTGTCTGTAGTTATAATTTAGCTTGAGTGTTGATTTATATATTCCAATATGGGAATATATAAATCATGGCCAGAACTAAGACAACGCACGACGTGTTCAGCGCGATCGGCGAACCTAAGCGCAGGGTGTTAATCGAGCAGCTCCTGCTCAATGAAATGACAGTCAACCAGTTGGTCGAATCGGTTGCTTGGCCACAACCTGTGGTGTCCAAGCATTTGAGTGTTCTTAAACAAGTACGAATAGTTGCTGAGAGAAAGCAAGGGCGTTACCGGCTTTATCGAGTAAAGCCCGAAGAATTCAGACCAATTCAAGAATGGATGCATCAGTTTGAAAAATACTGGGGCAATACCTTAAATCAACTTGATTCTTATCTAGTGGACTTACAAGCACGAGGAAAAAATGAGCAAAATTAGCATAGAGCCTTCAATAATCGTCCGAGAATTCAATGCTCCTAGGAAGTTGGTTTTTGATGCCTGGACTCAAGTAGAGCATTTGAACAATTGGATGTTTCCAATGGAAGGTTGCACCTGCGAGTTTGTTAGAGCCGACATACAAAACGATGGCTCTTCCTTGCATAAAGTAACCATGCCGAATGGCCACGAAATGTGGCTCTTTACCCGCTATGTTGAAGTGATATCACCAGAGAAGCTGGTTTTTCTACAATACATGTCTAATGAGAATGGCGATATTGTCGCTATGCAGCATATGCCCAACTGGCCCAAAGACATGCTTGCGACCTTATCTTTCGAAGAAACATCGGGCGGTGGTACGAAGCTAACTTTTCTTTGGGAACCCCGCGACCCCACACCAGAAGAAGCGCAAGCCTTTGAGGCAAGTCGCGCCGACCACGGTAAAGGCTGGGGAGCGGGCATGGCGCAACTCGAGCGATATTTATCGGCCTTATAAATCGCGTACATCGATAGTAGCTAACATAGCCGTAAAACTATCTTGCCATATTACGAGTCGTTCTGCATGGCATGATACACGCCCCGCGCGATGGCGCGTGCGAGGCAATCGGCTGCGGCTGAACCTATCCGTGCAACCGTCATTGCCCGAGTTAAGCTGGAATCACCTGGCGCGTCGACGACGCCGTTGGATAAGGCAAAAACCACGTCGCCATCGGAGGGTGCATGAGCTGGCCGAACTGCGCGCCCAAGCCCGTCATGAGCCATCATCGAGACCCGTTTTAGCTCCGAACATTGAAGTTTAGTTGATGTGGCGACGATCGCCAGAGTGGTATTGGCGCCAGGGCGTATCAGGCTTTGGGCCCCAAGGCGACCGCCAGGAGGATAAGGATCACTTAGATCAAATTTAGCACAGGCCTGAATTCCGCCAAATTCATTACCG